>RECR01000122.1 GCA_007693955.1 Gloeocapsa sp. DLM2.Bin57 | reverse complement strand
TAATTAAAAAAGTGGGGATGGGCATCGCCTCACTCAAAAACGGTCAATCATCTCTGAAGGTGAAAGACAAGAAGCCTACACCATAATCTTTGATTCGGTGTAGGAGTATGTCACTTAAACATCATCAAGGTGCAGTTACTACCAATGGGACTTTCTTTAGCAAAGATGAAGAAAAGCGAGTCATGGGGAACATGGTAGCTGCGGGAAGATTTCTCAAATATAGTCAATGGGAAAATTATGGCACTACCCTAGGAATTAAAGCAAGTAATCAACTAGAAATGGTTACCGCTAGAGTAGAAGGACAACCCAATTGGGAGAATCATTGGTTTTCCCTAACTTGTGGACCGAGATTACTTAAAGCCGGGGAAATTTGGCTCAATCCCCAACAAGAAGGTTTTCAAGATCCCCATATCTTTGACGCAGGATGGCGCAACGCTATCGGGTTTCCTAGTAGCGGTGATGCTATTTATCTAGCTACTTTTCAAAAAATTCTTACCCTAAAAGAAGAAGCAGAATTGATGAAAGCGATCGGTTGTACAGAAGCAATGAATCTCGATGGTGGAGCATCAAGATCTTTAGCTTATCGCGATCGGGTTATTATACCTGCGGGGAGAAAATTAACTAATGTCATTGTTGCTTACGATCGCCTCAATCCTGCTCCTGAATATCTTAAGGATTCTTGGAGACGCTTTCAAAACGGGGAGAGAGCGCAACTACCTTAACTAGGATTCTACCTTAACACCTCGCCAAAAAGCCACATAATTAGCTATTTGCTTGGCTTTTTCTTTGGGTTGGGGATAATACCAAGCTGCGTCTTTATTTTCTTGTCCATTGACTGAGAGGGTATAATAACTCGCTTCTCCTTTCCAAGAACAGATAGTATGAGTATTGCTAGGTTGAAAATATTCTTTATTGACGGAGTCAGGAGGAAAATAATAATTACCTTCCACTACTTGACAGTCATCGCTTTGAGCTAAAATAACCCCATTCCAAGTTGCTTTTGCCATAATTTATCCATCAATGAATCAATATAATCACAATTTACAACAGTTACAGGGCTTAATGCAAGTCCAAGGAATTCTAAGCTTAACTGAATTAAGTCGTCGTAGTGGTATTGACCAAAGAGAGATATATCGCTTATTATATGGGTTAATTGGCAAAATACAAATAGAAACTCTAGTCAAATTAGCTCAAACTCTAAATGTCTCCCTTAATCAGTTATTAGGGGAGTTTTGGAGTCGAGCTGAAGATTACCCCATTTTAAGTCAAAACACAGATAATATTGAAGCTTTAAAAAGAGATTATCAACTACTAGAAAAACAACAAGATAACCTCCAACAGGAATTTCAACAATCGGTCTTAAATATTATCGAATCTTGGCTATTACAATGGCCCACGGTAGTTGCTATCGTTAAAGAAAATCCTAAATTTCCTGCTAATAACTTGATTCCCTTGGTTAAACCCCTAGAAAATCTCTTAACCGCTTGGGGAATAGAAGCAATTGGTAAGGTTGGGGAAGAGTTACCCTATGATCCACAATTACATCAGTTAATGGAGGGAATTATACCACCAGAAGGGATAGTGAAGGTTCGTTATTTGGGTTATCGACAAGGAGAAAAATTGTTATATAAAGCTAAGGTAAGTATTGTTGAATAAGGTTAACAAAGGTATCAGGGATAATCGGCAGATAAATTAAGCGATCGCAACCTGTTGATTTAGCTTGAATTTCTTCTAGAAAACCCGTTTTCTGAGTAAAAAGAAACATAGGTTTATTTAATTCTTCTTGCAATTTAGTTAGATTCGCTTTAACTTGACTTCCCCCATTTTTAATCATTTGCCATTCTAAAAATAACAAATCAGGTTTAAGTTGTACCAAATCAGCAACTGTTTCTAAACCATTACTGATGTTGAGATAATAATATCCTGTATCTTTTAGCAAAGGTTCGAGATGTTCATTGAAAACATTATTGTCAAATATACTGATAATTAATTGTTTTTTTATTTGATTTTTTTGGTTATTAACTATAGTTAAATCATGGATATCAACTAACTCAATTAAACCTTGTTGAATATAGGGAATTAACAAGCGAACTAATTGAACTACATCTTGATCTATTTGCAGGGCTAATTCTCGCAAACTTAGTTTATCAGCAAGCAGTTTTTGTAAAGCTTGATAAGTTTTTGGAGAAGTACGAGATTGTAATTGTTCAGGTTGAGTAATAATAGGAGAGGTATCAGGAGAACGATCGGCGATTCTAGCGGTTTGCCAATGTTGCCACAATTTCCAACCTTCTACAACCACATCATTAGGATCGATTAAGATATTATTGAGAGGGTTAAGTTTTCTCTCTTTTAGTTCATAAATTATTTGTTTACTTTGGGTTAAATCGAACAAAATCTCAGTCACTTGTTGTTTAATCATTTTGAGTAATTGTTCACGACTAATTAACTCTTGATTTCTGAATATACATAAGAGATCGTATTCCCAACAAATAGTACTAGATTGCTCAATAACTGTGTTAACTTTTGCCATTAACTTTCCAGCTACTTCAGGGAAAAACAGATAAACTTGTCTTCGCCAACGACGTAAAGGATGTCTTCCACCTGTTGCGTATAAAACTCGTCCTAGGTAAAAATAGATAACCCATTTATATTGGGTACTATGTAACCATAATTCACCTGTGAATTGAGATTGTTTCAAACTTTGGAATAATTGAATCTGTTTAGAAGCAACAAATTCTTGGATAGGGTTTGAAGGCAATTTTAGTTCAGAGTGATTCACTTATTTATTTTCCTAATCTAAATTTACTTAAAAACGACGAGAGGATTTAACCAACGTAAAATTTCTTGTTTTAATCTAGAAGCATCTCGGGAGAATTCTTGTTTAAACCATTGACCTAAAGCGTCTAGAGGAGTAAAATATTCTCCAGTTTGCCAGTTAAATTCTTGTCCTAGTGGAGTTAAATGATTTCCCGGTAAAACCAACAGAGAGATTAATTGCGTAAAGCGTTCTTGTAGAATAGGATTGAGGGTTAAACTTTGGTCAATATTATCATTAGTAAAACGAATCAACAGATTACGACGGATAGTATAACTTTGGGTAATTAACTGATTAGTTTCTAGAGGAGAAGGTCTAAACTCAAAATTAAGAGTTTGATTAACGTCGATTTGTTCAACTAAAGGAATAGCTTGACGTGCAGGATAATTATTGTAGGATATTAAGACATTCCCTGCTCGTTCAATAGCAAAAAGACTACCAATCAATAAATGTAGTTTACAACCCATACTGTGACCTATACCATAAACGGGTAAATAATCTCTCGGAAGCTGTTTTTTAGCTTGTAATTGTGCAACTAAAGTTTCAAAACGATTGAGCACATCACGAGCGATACTGATATGATCAAAGGTATTGACAAAAGGAGTCGCAATAATCGCGTATCCTGCTTTACCTATTTCTGTGAGTAACCAACGATAGGTTAATTGAGGAGCTGAAGCTACAAAAGCACCACCTAAAAAATGAATAATACCCACTGGTTGTGGTGGTAGCCAAACCCAATTACCTGAAATTTCTCGCCATTCTATCATAACTTGATGCTATACCTATTAATGCTATAGTAATAATTTGAGTTCAATATTAATTATATTAGTTTCAGTTTAAGGGTTGTCGATTTAAACCACCACCAGGAGTCTATCTATTAATGTCGAGTAGAGGAGAATCGTTATTTTCGATATATGTCTTAACCTATAATGAAGAAATAGATATAGCAGCTTGTTTAGAATCGGCGTTATTATCAGACGATGTAATAGTTATAGACTCCTATAGTAGCGATCGCACCCTAGAAATTGCCCAAAATTATCCTGTTAAAATAGTACAACATCCCTTTGAGAGTCACGGCAAACAAAGAACATGGATGCTTAAAGAAGTTCCCACCAAGTATGAATGGGTGTATATTCTCGAAGCTGATGAGAGAATGACTCCAGAATTATTTAAAGAATGTCAACAAGGGATAGAAAATCCTGAGATTATCGGTTATTACGTTGCCGAAAAGGTGATGTTTATGGGAAAATGGATTAGGTATAGTACCCAATACCCGCGCTATCAGATGCGTTTGTTTAAAAAAGATAAAGTTTGGTTTACCGATTACGGACACACGGAAAGAGAAGTATTTTCTGGAGCAACTAGTTTTCTGAAGGAAGCTTACCCCCATTATACCTGTAGCAAGGGGTTGAGTCGTTGGCTAGAAAAACATAACCGTTACTCTACAGACGAAGCTTATGAGACAATCCGTCAACTAGAAGGGGGTAAAATAATTTGGCAAGATTTATTCTGGGGAAAGTCTGAGATAGAAAAAAGAAGGGCTTTAAAAGATTTATCTCTCCGTCTTCCCCTGCGACCTTTGTTACGCTGGTTATATATGTATTTTATCCTAGGAGGTATCCTCGATGGTAAAGCGGGTTTTGTTTGGTGTACTTTACAAGGGTTTTATGAATATCTAATTTTATTAAAAGTAGAGGAAATTAAACAAAAATAATCATGAATGTCAGCACAGAATTAAGCGAAATAGAACAAGAAATTCAACAGAGACGCAATTTTGCGATTATTTCTCACCCAGACGCGGGTAAAACTACCTTAACAGAGAAAATTTTACTCTATGGGGGGGCAATTCACGAAGCTGGTGCAGTTAAAGCGCGTCGAGAACAACGGAAGGTAACCTCTGACTGGATGGAAATGGAACAACAACGGGGTATCTCTATTACCTCTACAGTGTTGCAATTTAGCTATAGAGGATTTCAAATAAACTTATTAGATACTCCAGGTCACCAAGATTTTAGTGAGGATACCTATAGAACTTTAGCAGCTGCTGATAATGCGGTCATGCTAATCGACGCAGCTAAAGGGTTAGAACCACAGACGCGTAAGTTGTTTGAAGTGTGTCAACTGCGCTCCCTCCCGATTTTTACCTTTGTGAATAAATTAGATCGTCCCGGGAGAGAACCTCTAGAGTTACTAGATGAAATAGAACAAGAACTCGGATTAGCTACCTACGCAGTTAATTGGCCCATCGGAATGGGCGATCGCTTTAAAGGAGTATTCGACCGTATAACCGAGGAAATACACCTGTTTGAGCGTCAACAACACGGGAGTAAACAAGCAACAGATACCATCATTAAATTAGATGATCCTCGCTGTGAAGAACTCCTAGGAACAGAATTATACTATCAACTGCTAGAAGAGTTAGAAATACTTACAGAAGTAGCCCCAGCTTGGGATCTAGATAAAATCCACCAAGGTAAGATGACACCTGTATTTTTTGGTAGTGCCATGACTAACTTTGGGGTGCAATTGTTTCTAGATAGCTTCTTAAACTACGCACTCTCTCCCTATGGTCGCAAATCATCCCTAGGTATAGTCAACCCATCCTATCCAGAGTTTACAGGGTTTGTCTTTAAACTCCAAGCCAATATGGACCCCAAACACCGCGATCGCGTCGCCTTTATTAGGGTATGTACGGGCAAATTTAGTAAAGATATGACCGTAAATCACGCGCGCACAGGTAAAAACGTACGTCTATCACGTCCCCAAAAATTGTTTGCACAAGGGAGAGACTCTGTAGAGGAAGCTTACCCAGGAGATGTCATTGGTTTAAATAACCCTGGAGTATTTGCGATCGGCGATACTATTTATCAAGGTAAAAAGATAGAATACGAAGGAATACCCTGCTTTTCTCCTGAATTATTTGCCTATCTGAAAAATCCTAACCCTTCTAAATTTAAATCCTTTCAAAAAGGAGTCAAGGAATTACAAGAAGAAGGAGCAATTCAAATTATGTACTCAGCGGATGAGTTTCGTAAAGACCCTATTCTCGGTGCAGTAGGTCAACTACAATTTGAAGTAGTACAATTTCGCTTGCTCAATGAATACGGTGTGGAAACCAATTTAGAACCCCTTCCCTATAGTTTGGCACGTTGGGTAACCAATGGCTGGGAAGCTTTGACAAAAACAGGTAAAATCTTTAATACCATGACAGTCAAAGACCTCTGGGGGAGACCTGTAATTTTATTTAAAAATCAATGGAGTCTCCAACAAGCCATAGAGGATCATCCTGAGTTAAAATTAAACGCTATCGCACCAGTAGGATCAGGAATACAACCAGAAGCAGAATAAGATGGAAACACCAAGAATTGTTGATATATTGAAACAGGGTCAACCTAACCAAGAGGTTGTTATGCAAGGGTGGATACGCACCAAACGAGAATTAAAAGAGTTTGCTTTTTTAGAAGTTAATGATGGTTCTTGTTTAGCTAATCTACAAGTAATTTTAGCCCCAGAATTACCAGATTATCCCGAGTTAGTAAAACAACTCAATATCGGCAGTTCTGTACAAATAACAGGAGAACTAGTAGAATCACCTGGAAAAGGACAAAAAATCGAACTAAAAGCCCAATCAGTAACAATATACGGCAATTCTAACCCAGAAACCTACCCCTTACAAAAGAAACGTCATAGTTTTGAGTTTCTGCGCACCATCGGACATCTGCGATCACGTACTAATAGTATAGGTGCAGTAATGCGTGTTCGGAACGCCTGCGCTCAAGCTATCCACGAATTCTTTCAGTCAAGGGGGTTTCTTTGGGTTCATACTCCTATTATTACCGCTAACGACTGTGAAGGAGCAGGAGAATTATTTACAATTACTAGTTTAGATCTAAATAATCCCCCCAAAACACCCTCACAAGAATTAGACTATAGTCAGGATTTCTTCGGACGTCGTGCTTATTTAACCGTTAGTGGACAATTAGAAGCAGAAGTAATGGCTTCTGCTTTTTCTCGTGTCTATACCTTTGGTCCTACTTTTCGCGCGGAAAACTCCAATACTTCCCGTCATTTGGCTGAGTTTTGGATGGTTGAACCAGAAATGGCTTTTTGTGATCTCCAGGGAAACCAAGATTTAGCCGAAGCTTTTCTCAAACACATCTTTAAAACTATCTTAGAAAAATGTCCCGAAGATTTAGCCTTTTTTAATCAACGTATCGATAATAGTGTAATTGCTACCGCTGAAAATATCGTCAATAATGAATTCGCACGGATAACCTATACAGAAGCGATCGCCTTACTGGAAAAATCTGACCGCAAGTTTGAATATCCCGTAGAATGGGGAGTAGATCTACAATCAGAACATGAACGCTATCTAGCGGAAGAACTATTCCAAAAACCCCTCATCGTCAGAGATTATCCCGCAGCAATCAAAGCTTTTTATATGCGTCTCAACGATGACCAAAAAACCGTCGCAGCCATGGATATTCTCGTACCTAAAATCGGGGAAATTATCGGAGGATCACAAAGAGAAGAACGTTTAGATGTACTAGAAACCAGAATACTACCAGAAGCCATCGCCGAGTTATGGTGGTACTTAGACTTACGACGCTATGGAAGCGTACCTCACTCAGGTTTTGGTCTAGGTTTTGAAAGATTGGTACAATTTATGACAGGAATGGGTAACATTAGAGATGTTATACCTTTTCCCCGAACACCTCTAAGTGCAGAATTTTAAGATTAGTTTAATCTCTAAGAGTAAGTACTTATTGGTATATTTAAATACAGCAAGCCAAATAAATAAGGTATCAATTTATGCTATCTCTGGAACAACCTAAACAAAGTACTGATCAACAAGAGAAAACCTTTAACCGCATTCTGTTGGTAGAAGATGAAGAGTTAATCAGAGAGATGGTAGTTTTAGCTTTAGAAGAACATGGTTATGAGGTAGTTACTGCTACTGATGGACGTAAAGCCTTAGATTTACTCCAAAGTCAGGAAATTACTACAGGAGAATTAACTCTAGATTTGATGATTCTAGACTTAATGCTTCCCTATGTGAATGGTTTAGATATCTGTCGGGTGTTAAGATATAATGGCAATACTATCCCCATTCTTATCCTTAGCGCCAAAGGAAGTGAAGGCGATCGCATTACTGGATTACAAATCGGTGCAGATGATTATCTAGCTAAACCCTTTAGTATGGGAGAATTAATGGCGCGTTGTGCAGCTTTAATTCGTCGTCACCGCTATGGCGCTGTTTTTCCCTCTTCTCAACGACAATTCGGGGAAATAACCATTTTTCCTCAAGAATGTCGTGTCTTACTGCGCGATCAAGAAATTAATTTATCCCCCAAAGAATTTAAACTGCTAGAATTGTTCATGAGTTATCCTCGCCGAGTTTGGTCGAGAGAACAACTGATTGAACAGATTTGGGAACCTGATTTCTTAGGAGATACCAAAACTGTAGATGTGCATATTCGTTGGTTACGAGAAAAATTAGAAAAAAACCCTAGTCAACCTGAGTATTTAATTACGGTTCGTGGCTTCGGTTATCGTTTTGGCTAACGGTAAATGGTATCATTAATTACTTTTTTTTTAGGTTTAATTATTGGGATAGGTATATATTATTGGCAAATACATCGATTTAATCTTCGTCTTCAACAAATTTTAAATTTATTATCGGATCAGGGGGATAATATGATCGCTTTACCCCTGATCACTAAAGTACGTCGAGAAATTGTCCAACTCCAAGAATCATTGGGGGAACAACAAGAAGAGTTAGACGCATGGAAACAATTATTTAATCAAATACCCCTCGGTTATCTCCAAGTAGATCAAGATAATCAGGTCCTCTGGTGTAACCAAAAAGCCCAAACAATACTCAGAATTACTGAGTGGAAATCAGATCAGTTAAGTTTATTATTAGAGTTAGTCAGATCCTATGAGTTAGATCAGTTGATTGAATCAACCCGTTACTCTCAAGAAAATCAGGTCAAAACTTGGCAATTTTATCCAGGGGATAATCAAGATCATAATCAATCCCTTTGTTTAAAAGGTCATGCTTTCCCCCTCTTACATGGAGAGGTAGGAGTATTTATCGAAGATGTTCAATTAATCTTTGCTGAAACTAAACGCAGAGAGCAAGCTATCTCAGACTTAACCCACGAGTTGAGAACTCCTTTAACCTCTATCGCTTTAGTAACCCAAACCCTAAAAAAACGCTTAAACGATCCTGAAAAACGCTGGATTAGTAAAATGCACCAGGAAATACAACGCTTAATCACCTTAACAGAAGAATGGTTAGAAATTAGTCAACTCAATGAAAATCCCGCGCAACACCTTAATTATCAAACTTTGTTATTAGATGAGTTAATTCTCATTAGTTGGTCTGTGGTTGAACCCTTAGCTGAGCAAAAACAGGTTACACTAGACTATCAAGGAAGTAAAAATGTCTCTATTGAAGGCGATCGCTGTCGCTTAACCCAAGTTTTGATTAATTTATTTGATAATGCTATTAAACATAGTCCCGAGCATAGTAAAATATTGCTTATAGTGAATCTTCTTCCTGAGTTATTAGAAATTAATGTTATAGATGCAGGTAAAGGATTTGCTAGTGAAGATTTACCCCACGTTTTTGAACGACTTTATAAAAGCGATCCCTCACGTTCCCGACAAGATCACACCCAAGGAAGCGGTTTAGGTTTAAGTCTAGTTAAAGCCATAATTCTAGCCCATCAAGGAGAAGTAAAAGCCTATAATCATCCAGATACTCAAGGAGGTTGGTTACAAGTTATCCTACCTCGGCTGCAAGTGAGTTAGGGTGTAGGGGAAAGAATTAAAAATTAAAAATTAAGAATTGAGAATGAGGCAAAAGGGAATAAGTGGTATAGTATTGAGTAACACCGTTCCACCTAATATTAGACAGAGCTATAATTAAATCTAAAGCCGTGTGATTAAACCCTAACTCCTGTGATTAACCCTTACTACAGAAAAACATCAACTGTAGCCACCCCACTAGAACGTTGTCTGAGAAGAGTTGAACAAGATGTTTTACGTATGGGTAGTTTAGTAGAACAATCTTTTCGCTTAAGTCATCAATGTCTCTTTGAAGGTTATTTAGATGCAGCTGAACAAATTATTAAATTAGATAAAGAAATAGACGCTTACTATCGTAAAATTGAGTTAGACTGTGCTTTAATAATGACGACACAAGCCCCCCTAGCACAGGATTTGCGCATACTTACAGCGTCGATGCAACTAGTCAGGGATTTAGAGAGAATCGGTGACTACGCCCAAGATTTAACGGAAATAGCCATTAAACTTCTTTCCTATCCTCCCCATCCTCTCTTAGGGGAAATTAAACAAATGTCCTACCATGCGCAATTTATGTTATCTACTAGTTTAAGTGCTCTAGCTAGTTTAGATGCAGCCACAGGATTAGGAGTTAAACAACTTGATGACGTGGTAGATGACGCCTATGAGCTATTGTATCAACAATTAGCTTATCAAGAGATTAGGGGTTGTGTCGAGCCTATTTTATTATTAACTCTGACTATCCGACATTTAGAACGCATGGCAGATCATAGCACTAACATCGGTCAACGAGTTAACTATATTGTCACTGGTTATCGAGGGTAATCTTGATAGCAATCAGGCTTTGCACTACCCCGAACTCGTTAAGTCTGCGAACTTCTTTTCTCAGGTTAGGAAAAAGGGGAAAAGTGTAACTTATGAAACAATTTTCCCCATGATGTCGAAAGAGCCAAAATTATACTTATTAATCTAGAGGGAGAATTATTCGACGATGATTTTACCTACCATTCCCGCTCCTCTATGAGGTTCGCAATAATAGGAGTATTCACCAGGGGCTAGATCAGCAGGAAAAGTGGTTTCATATCCCTCTCCTGGAGAGAATAATAAGTTTTTCTGAGATAGTGATTTAGCTAAGTCAGCGTTTACTTTACTAGAATCAAAGACAGCGTTATGAGGAGCTAGCTTATTGTTGACCCATTTAACGGTATCACCTGGTTTGATAGTAAGTGTTTCCGGGACGAATTTAAGTTGTCCATCATCAGATCCCATTTTCACGGTATAGGTTTCTGCAGCAGCGGGATTGATGGTAGTAAAGAAACTGACTACGACTAGAAAAACGGTTGAGATGATTAAAACCAGCTTTTTGGACATTGTTGTTACCTTGCAATAGTTTTGAGGGAGAAAATGTCTCCTATGAACAATATTACTATAGAAGTTTGACACTGTGTCATTTGACAAAAAGATTTTCTGTTGTTGACACTATAAAATAATCGATTACAATTATTGAGGAGAACCAGCAAATGAAAAGAATTATCGTGGCGATCGCTTTAGCCATTAGTATTTTTACCGTTACTGCTCCTGCTTTAGCGGGAGATTTAGCTAATGGAGCAAAAGTCTTTAGTGCTAATTGTGCAGCTTGTCACGCGGGTGGAGCGAATGTAGTTAACGCTACCAAAACTCTCAAAAAAGCTGATTTAGAAAAGTACGATATGTACTCCCAAGAAGGGATTATTAACCAAATTAACAAAGGTAAAAACGCTATGCCTGCTTTTCTAGGGCGTTTAACCCCTGAACAAATCGAAGACGTGGCTAGTTATGTTTTAGCTCAGGCTGAGAAAGGTTGGTAAATTGATTAGGAGTAGTTGTGATGCTTGAGTTAAAACTTGATGATGCTGTTATGACTCAGCGCTTAGGTAAGTCTCTAGGACAACTACTACCTATTAATACTGTTTTATTATTAGATGGGGAATTAGGCGCAGGTAAGACTACTTTGGTACAGGGTATTGGTTTAGGGTTAGGTATTACTGAACCAATTGTTAGTCCTACTTTTGCCATCGCCCAAGAATATTTCGAGGGGCGAATTCCCCTTTATCACATAGATTTGTATCGTCTTACCCCTGCAGAAATCAGCGAACTTTATTTAGAGAATTATTGGGAAGCGATAGAAGTTCCTCCAGGTGTTACTGTGATTGAGTGGGCTTGTTTACTTCCTTATTTACCTGCTAGTTATCTAGCTATTAGTCTAAAAGTTATTCCTTCAGGTGGACGTTTAATTACTATAGAGCCAGCGGGTGATTTTTCTGAGTTAGATTTAAGTAATCTTGACTGCTCAAATTAGGATATTTGGTTCTCCCAAATGGTTTGAAAATATTCATTAACTAATGGTTCATCCACTAAAATCCATAATCTTTCGGCTGGTTGTAATTCGGGAGAATAAGCTGGCAAATGTTTCTTATCTCAAATGGAAAAGAAAAAGCTAATTTAGGAGTTAGGTTTTAGGTGGAACGGTGGAACGGTATTCCCTATTCCTTTCTTCGGAATTCTCCCCATCTCCCCACACTCCCCCCTCTCTTGCCTCTTGCCTTATCTCATTTTTATCGTAAATATTCATCGGAATTTGATGTGACGCTGCTGAATGTGGGTTGTAATATTTCTATCTTTGAGAAATCCAAGGTTTCTGCCAAGAATTTCCCCCAATCTCTAAACCACCAACAGAACTGCTAGCTTCAACAAGACAATTTCCCTGACGAGTTCGTAATTTTAAACTCAGAAAGCCCTTCATCGTATCTTGACAACATAAAACTAATCCTTGTTCTGTCGGAACAAATACTTGAGTTCCAGGTAAATCCGTAGTCCCTATTAAATTAACTTGAAAGTGTTGATTAATCGCTTGCATCTCCCATCTTCCCCAAGTTTGAATCTGCCAAGAAATTTGAGAATTCCAGGGGACAAATTCATAGAATTGACCACAATAATGAATGCCAATCATGCCAACTTCTTCTACAATACCGAAAACTTTTCGTTTACCACCACCGGCAGTCAAGGATAAGTCTGTTTCTTCAGTAAAACTATTGCAATTTAACCAAAACCATTTTTCAGGGAACGAGCAACCCCAGTTTTTTTCACTATAGGCGGGTGCGTCTTTAAATTGATAGTAATCTCCATTCCATTCAATCCAACCACTTGCTAATCCATGTGCCATCAAAATTTGCCACCCTGGTTCAAAAATAGGGAGGAAAGATAACCAACCGGCTGTAGATTGGGCAGAAAAATTAGGATTTCCCCAACCATATTGAGGTTTAATGCTATAAAGCCAACGACAGGATTTATTTTGTCCAGGTATGTGTAGAGAACCCTGATGCAAAGTAGCAGTAACTTGATAGCCTTGTTCAATATATTGTTCAAAATCGTCAACTGGTAAAAGTTGAGGTCTAATATTTAAAACTGTTTTTCCCCAATGTACTAGTTCTAAATC
Organism: Gloeocapsa sp. DLM2.Bin57; assembly: GCA_007693955.1. NCBI lineage: Bacteria > Bacillati > Cyanobacteriota > Cyanophyceae > Chroococcidiopsidales > Chroococcidiopsidaceae > Gloeocapsa > Gloeocapsa sp. DLM2.Bin57. The sequence goes on along the minus strand of RECR01000122.1, from coordinate 3,884 downwards.
AGATGGAGATGCCCAGAATTTTTTTAAATCAGGAAAAGTACGACAAATATATTGATCATTTGGTCCTAAAATTTGAGCCAAGCCTCCACTATGGCGTTGTCCTCCTCTGGGTTCTTGAATAGAATACATGAAGGCAAAATTTTCTTGGATTTCTGGTAAAGTAATTCTCAAATACCATCCTTCAAAAAACTTCGTGCTTTTTCCGTCCCAATGATAGCCACTATGTGGGGTTTTTAGAAGATTATTCGCATTTAAAATATTCATAGGTTTTAAGTTTTGTTAATTAGTGGGAATAAAACTACCTAAAGGGAACAGAATATACTCTAAAAAAAATAATTTCCAAATAAATTGATAAAACTGAGTAATATCTGATTGGATAGCAAGATCTACCCTACGACTCTTCCACCAGAGACACCCTAATAATATGAGATGATAACCAACTAAATAAGGAGTATTGATTGAATCTAAAACAAAAAAACCAGCAGCAATCATACCGAGATAGCAGAAAGTAATGACCCACAGAGTAATAGTAAAGATATTTGATTTGCCTAAAAGCAGTGTAAATGTTTGAATCTGATATTTTTTATCTCCTTCTAAATCTGGTACATCTTTAAAAATAGCTATTGCTATGGTAAACACCAGTATAAAAATAGTTAATGCCCATAAGGATAGAGATAAGCCTTCTTTTGCTCCTAAGGTTTTACTGAAATGTAAAAATAGACCTATATTAACAACAATTCCTCGCACGGTCAAAATGCAAAGAGCTGCTAATAAAGGAAATTTTTTTAAGCGAATAGGTGGACAAGAATATGCTGTACCTATCAATAAACTGAGAGCAACTGTTATTAATAACTCTTGTCCTAAACTACCAGCTAATAGAATTGCTAATCCTCCAGTTATAGCAACAATCCACTGTCCTTGCTTTAAAGAAAGCTCTCCGTTAGCTAGAGGAAGACCAGGTTTATTAACTTGATCTATTTCCACATCGTAAAGTTGATTTAATCCAACAATATAAATGTTTCCAGATAAACAAGCAATCCATACTCCCAAGATTTGCTCTAAGGTTAATGCGGTAATTGGCTGATAACTTTTTGCTAAGACCAAGAAATAAATAGCAAAAACACTTAATGTAGTACCGATAATTGTATGAGGACGAGAAAATTTCCAAAAACTATACAGATAAGACATGATTTTTGATTTTATCCCATTTTAACGGATCTGTTTCATTAATCAAATCTTCAGTGTAGTATTTTATTCTTACAACTGGTTGCGGATAAAATGGTATATAATTGGCTATAGTATCTAATAAACATAAAAGTTACTTATACAATACAAAAAAATGTTATTGAAAACCTTTAAGTTAAACCTTAATCCTCAGATCTAAGTAGTGTAATGATTAACAAATCCATTGTATAACAATGTAAATAATCTTGTCTAGGTACTTAATATAACCCTTAAAACTCATGGAAAAAGATTTAGCAACCAAAATTCAGCAATTTTATGATGCTTCGAGTGGTTTGTGGGAACAAATCTGGGGCGAACATATGCACCATGGTTATTACGGTCTTGATGGTAAGTTGCCTTTAGAGCGCCGCCAAGCTCAAATTGAGATGATTAAAGAACTATTAAAATGGTCCGGATGCCTAGAAAAAGAGCACTGGCCCCAAAAAATTTTAGATGTGGGCTGTGGAATTGGAGGAAGTAGCCTTTACTTAGCCCAAAATTTTGCAGCACAAGTAATCGGAATTACCTTATCTCCTGTACAAGCTACTAGAGCTACAGAAAGAGCAGCACAGAATGGATTAACTACTCAAGTTCAGTTTCAGGTGCAAGATGCCTTAAAAATGCCCTTTAAATCTGATAGTTTTGACCTAGTCTGGTCACTAGAAAGCGGGGAACACATGCCAGATAAAAGGCAATTTTTACAAGAATGTTATCGAGTTTTACAACCAGGAGGACAATTAATCTTGGCTACCTGGTGTCATCGTCCTATTGACTCTCAGCCTTTAACTAAAGATGAAAAAAAACATTTAGAGAAAATTTATCAAGTTTATTGTTTGCCTTATGTAATCTCTTTGGATGAATATAAAGATATCGTCGAAAAATGTGGATTTAAAGAGGTACGTAGTGATGACTGGTCAACTGCGGTAGCTCCATTTTGGGATGTGGTAATCGATTCAGCAATTAAGCCACAAGCTTTAATAGGACTGATTAAAGCAGGTTGGCAAACGATAAATGCTGCGCTATCTTTAAGACTAATGAGTCGTGGTTATCGTCGAGGATTAATTCGCTTCGGGTTAATCTCAGCATATAAATAACTTTGATTAACCTTTTAATATGGATATCGCTTATATTCATTTTTATGTTGAAAATATTACACAAACAAGCAACTGGTTTCAAGAAAAGATTGGCTTGACTTTTTTGGGTAAATGGGTGAAAGACTCTACAGTAACGGAATTATTAGGCAATAATTCTGTATTATTTTATATCTCTGCTCCGTTGGATTCTTTAAGTCCGACGGCAGATTATCTAAAAATTCATCCCCCTGGAATTGCCGATATTGCCTTTTATGTGAAAGATATACTAGCTTTTTTGAATCAAACTAAACGCCTTGGAGTGGAGATTATCCAAACTTATTTCTCTAATGAAAAAGTTTTACATGGGCTAAAAATACAAGCATGGGGTTCTCTTTCCCATACTATTATTCAAAAAGCTTATCCAGAAAGATTGGTGAATAATTTTGTTAAACCTCAGTTAATGATTACGGGGATTGATCATCTAGTTTTAAATGTACCTAGTCATCAATTTGATACCGCAGTTTCCTGGTATCAAAATCTTTTTAATTGGAAAATTCAGCAAACATTTGATATTAAAAGCCATCGCTCTAGTTTATACAGTGTAGCTTTAGTTGATTCTCAACAAAAAATTCAGTTTAACCTCAATAAACCTACTTCTGCTAATTCCCAAATACAAGAATTTTTAGAGATTAATAACGGTGCAGGTATTCAACATATTGCCCTTCAAAGTAGCAATATTTTTGAAACAGTCAATCAAATGAGGAAACGAGGACTCAATTTCTTAAGTATTCCTAAAGCTTACTATACTCAATTGTTAGAGCGATATCAAGGGATAGTTCCTACTCTCAAGAAAGAAGAATGGCAACTTTTAGAAAAGCAACAAATTCTCTTAGATTGGACAAAGGATAATCCCGAATCAATGCTAATGCAAATTTTTAGTCAACCTATTTTTAACCAGCCTACTTTCTTTTTGGAAATCATTGAAAGAAGAAGACAAGTACAAGGATTTGGAGAAGGAAATTTTCAATCTTTATTTGAAGCTATAGAAAAGGATCAATTTGTCAGGAGGAAGCGTAAATAGTTAAAGCTTTTGGGTTTACTAATTTTGACAGTTTTAGAAGAAGAATTTTACTTAACTGGTATTTTTCTTACTAATTTAGCATATTTAGCTCACGGGGTGACACAGAAGTCCTGATGTAGACAGGGTATGGGGTATCGGGTGTGGGGTGTGGTGAATTTATTTGGCGCTATTCAACGATATAGAAGTATTTTTCTCCTCAAAGAGACCAAAAATACCATAAATGGAATTTTAAATTAAATAATCCGTTGACTTTTTTCCCTACACCCTACCCCCTACACCCTACCCCCTGCCTTGAGTTCAACCTTGTTGTCACCCCGTCAGGAATTCTTGTCTTAACCTTCTACTCGTACCACTTTTGAAATTGTTGACTAATTTACTTAAGGTGATGTTGGGATGGTATTGAAACAGTATATGTATATGTTCCGACTCCCCATTAAATTCTATTAACTTACAATCCCATTGCATCATTAAAGATTCTACTATCTCATGTAACCTTTCTAAAGCAG
>RECR01000121.1 GCA_007693955.1 Gloeocapsa sp. DLM2.Bin57 | reverse complement strand
TAATTAAAAAAGTGGGGATGGGCATCGCCTCACTCAAAAACGGTCAATCATCTCTTAAGGTGAAAGATAAGAAGCCTACACCATAATCTTTGATTCGGTGTAGGAGTATGTCACCACAGGAATTACTAAATGATTTCGGTGTTAGGTAAAAGGGTGTAGGGTGTAGGGTGTAGTTGCTATTATTCCGATATATCATACTCCCCCGTCTCCCCATCTCCCCACTCTCCCCGTCTCCCACTCTCCCCCTCTCCCCTATGACTATCCTCTTAAATTGTCCCGTATGCGATCGCACTTCCATCGAAAGCAATATTTGTCCCAATTGCGAAACCGATTTAACTACCCTGCGCATGTTAGCAGAATTACCCGAGGTAAAACCTACCCAATCTCTAAGATTATTATTGCCCTGGTTAATCTTATTACCCCTACTTACCCTAGGTTTACTCCTAGGGAGTCTGTTTTGGTTACCTCGTTATCAACCTCAAGTTAATCAATCGGAAATTCTCCCCCCTCCTGAAACTATCATCGTGGAATCATCCCCCCCACAATCAGATAATTGCGGAGGTTTCTACTATACCGTTACTTTCGGTGATTCTCTCTCCCTAATCGCCCAAAAATTTTACGCTAATCTCGATAATTGGGAGTTAATCGCTACCGCTAATCCCTTAATTCAAAACAGAACAGATTTATTATACGTGGGAGAAACTCTCTTTATCCCTAATCTCCCTCAAAATTGTCCCCTACAGGAGTAAATTATGCTTAAGTTTATTATATTGATACCTTTAATTATTATATTATTAGTAGGTAGTCTAGTTATACTTCCAATTACTTTAAGACAGTTAGTTAATTATCTAATATCTTGTCAAAGACAACAAATTTTCTCAACTTTTCGTCGTCATAATATTAGTAATGATGAATTAGAATTACATTTTTTTGGGGATTGTTTGTGGAGACGACTAGAACAAGAAAATGATGAAGAATTACATTTTGTCAGAGATTGGTTGTGGAGATTAGAAACAGAAAACCTGGATTTGTATGATGAGTTAAAACAATTTCATGAATTGGTTTATCAACCCCACTATCATAGCCAGTTAAATTACTACTTAAAATCAATATTAATCCATTTAGAAAATTCTCAATTTTTTGAAGATGAATTTGGTATTTTTTTGAGTAATTGGTTCTGGGAAATACCACACAAACATTTGTTGATTAATCGGTTAACAAACTTGTGGAGTATATGTGAAAATCTGAATTATGAACAATTATTTTTTTTGAGTAATTGGTTGTGCAAACTAGAAAAAGAAAACCTGGATTTGTTTAATGATTTAAAGCAAATTTATGAAAGGTTTTTACATCATAAATTCTTGGTATTTTCGTATATTTGTAATAATTATTATTATAGAGGTTTAGATTCTTACTTATTGACTATATTTATTTTACAAGATTCTCAATTAATAAATGAATTGTATCAAACTTATACTCTTAATCCAGAAATTTTAACTAAATTATAAACAATCAACGAAAAAATAGAATCTTGTTATAATTCTAAGTTTGAGATAATGCTAAGAAAACTACTAGGTTTTCTAATTATTTTTCTTGTTAAATTAGAAAATAAGATTATTCTTCTTTTTGATCGTTTTGACCCATTGGGATTGTCAGAGTTAACTTATAGAGGTAGAACTTATGATTGGCAATATCTTAATAATTTGATTATAAGTAATAAAGCTTATAAATACTTAAAATATTTTTGGGAAACTCCCGATTTAAGACCAGTTAAAAGAAATAGCGAAAAACATCGACAATTTCTGAGTAAATATAATGAAGGTCAAAGTCTTGTAGAGAAAGCATATTATATTCAAGCTTTGCAAAAATTTCAAGAAGCTAGTCAGATATATGCACCAGAAAAGTTAGCAGAATTAATATACTTATGTCAACAGAAAAGCCAAGAAGAACAACTATATAACCAACAACTTTTCACCATCAAACAGAAAATAAAAACAGGTAAACTACTAGAAGCGCAAAAAGAATTAAGAGGAATTTTAACTAAATTTAGACGTCAGGATGGAGAAGATATTCTTAAAAATCTAGACAGAATCATTAAAGGAAAAATAGCCTTTCAAGCCGGATTAAAAGCCGAAAAGAATAAACAATGGTTAGAAGCAGAACAAAAATATAAACTAGCTAAAGAAAATCTGACCGAATTAACCGAAGTAACTCTTAGACTAGGAATAATCGCTGTTAAACAAGCCAAATATCCCCTAGCAATTACAAGATTAGCAGGATTAACGGCAAAAGAAGCAAGCTACTGGAGAGGATATGCTTATAGTCAACAAAAGAAATGGCAACAAGCAAAACAAGAATGGAAAAATATACCAGATTTAGCCGTAAAAAAACAACTAGAAACTATTCAATATTTACAAGCAAAAGAGCAACTGGTCACAATCAACAAGATTAAAGAAGCAGTAAGCAACAACCAATTAGAAGAAGCTAGAGAAATAAGCTTAGCATATCTAGCTCAATTTGGGACAGACTCTAGGGTAGAATATAACCTCTATCAACATATTTTACCTAGTTTAAATAACCAAAGCTGGTCAAGTAAAAATTGGCGTAAAATTAGTGAAGCAACCGAACAAGAATGGCTACAAAATAAAGATATTACTTCCTTGCATAACTGGAATGTCGCTAATTATTACTATTATCAAGAAACAAAACAACCCCAACAACTAACTAAATTAATCTCTTCTTGGTCAACAGCGATCGCCAATTTACAGTCTAACCCACTTTGGGATAATCTACCCTGGTTAACCAGGAACATGATTAACACCGAAGAATTAACAACCAATCTACAAACACTCTTAGAAACCCTGATTGACTCCTATAAAGATACCAAGATAGACACCTATTATCAACTCCGAGACAAATATCGTCGCGAATTACTAGCAATCAAACTTATGCAAAAAAGTAATCAAGGAGTCAAAATCAATAACCTCTGGATTACTCCCCAATCTTATCAAGAATATCAAACTTATTTCCCACAAACCAAAATTCCTAACCAAATCTGGGGTACACTATATACTGATTGGGGATTAGCTATAGCTGCTTGTCTAGAAGGCGATCGCTCTCGTGGTTTCCAACTACAACCCTCCCAAAAACCAACAACAGAGATAGAAAAATATGCAGCGCAATATCTAGACTATCAGATTGGTTGCTATTATCTCCAACAAAAACAATGGCAAAAAGCCATTAAACCCTTAGAAGAGAATAAAAACCTGATTACTAACTCAGCAGATTACCTCGCAGAAGTCAATCAACTCTGTCAACTCCAACGTCAAGAATTAGACGAGAAAGACTTAGACACAAAACTAGAATTTGCTCAATTTTGGCGAACATTATTATCTACACCCGAAGCAAATAGTTATTTTGCTCAATTAAGAGTAAGTCAAATCGCTAATAGTTTAAACGAAGAAACGATGACGGAAACAGAAGCTATTAAACAACTAAAATTGCTGCAAACTATCGATAGAGATAATCCCCTGGTTGATAATCTTCTCCAAATAGTTTTAGAAAGACAAGAACTTTTAGAAATATTTAACTTAATGGAAAATGGAAGATTTACAGCAGGAATTGACAAAGCTAAATCATCAACAAATCAAGGTTTACGTAATCAAGTTGCTCACTTTTGTTTAGAGATATCAATAGATGCTGCTAATAATAATACTCTCCCCAGAGAAGAAGTGATACAATTAGTAAAATGGGCTTATGAATTAGATCCAACAGATACAGAGTGTCGAGAACTTTATTATCAAATTTTGCGTCATGTTTAATCATCTTTTAACCACCAATCCCTATGATATCCTAGAAGTATCAAACAGCGCTTCTAATACCGAAATTACTAAAGCTTTTACCCTAGCGATGAAACGCAAAAAATATGCTCTAGATTTAATTGCTCAAGCGCGCAAATCCTTGTTAAATCAAGAAGATCGTCTGATAGCTGACTACTTACGTCCCCATTTAGTCACAGTTAAACGCTTTAAAGCTCAAGATACTTCTCTCCTAGAAAAACCTGTACAAACTTTAGATTATCTCTCTCAATTTGACAATCTAGAAGAAGTAATTAGCGCTAGTGGTGACGAGGGAAAAATTGATCAAAAATTAGGACAAAATTTATGGCAGAATATAAAATAAGTGCTGAAGAAAAGTTAAAACTTGAGCAAGAAATAGCTGATTTATATAAACACAAAAGTACTTTAATTCAACAAATAAGAGAGCAAAAACAACAACATCAAGCTCAAAATGAAGAGTTATTTATAGATATATTAGAAGTATTTGATTCTTTAGAATTTTTAATTAATTATCTGCAAGAAAATCCCGAATTAACTCCACAAGCACTAAAACGCTTACCTAAATCTGTACAAAGCATCCAAAAAAAGTTATTATTACTCCTAGCTAAAAGAAAGGTTAATAAAATTGAATTTACACAAGCAAAACCTGATTTTAATTTCTGTCAAGTAATTGACCAAGAAATCAGAGACGACATAGAAGAGCATAATATTACTAAAATAACTCGTCAAGGCTTTGATTATGATGGTAAAATTTTACGACCAGTTGAAGTCATTGTCGCTAAATCATCAGATACGGATACCGTAACCCAAGGCGGCGATTTCTCAAGTAAGTAAGCGATCGAAGCACTTAGATCGATTTAACCATTTTTCTGATCAGCCAAAAAGGGAGAATAGTTATCCTCCCTGATATATTAATTAGAATGGCGCTTTAAGCTGTGGTAGTAGTGGTAGCAGTAGATGTATCATCCTCATCGATTTGACGTTCTACGGTTTGAATCGCTGCGTTAATTCCGGCTAATTTGGCTTCTAAATCATCACGCATCCATTTTAGGAATTGTAAACGACGTTCATTGTAGGAACGACGAGAGTAGGATGATTTACCACAACAAAGGGTTTCCCAAGGTAAAAACATATTATCTCCAGTTTAATTGTGCTTAACACTAATTAATATTTTAATTGGATTCTAAGCGTCTTAACCACTCTTGATCAATTTCGTCAGCTTGTTCGAGATTTTGGGTGAGTAAATCCTTTTCGGTAGAATAGGTAATATCCTCATCTGTAAGGACTTTTTGAGAGGCAAAATTACGCGCATAAGCTATCTTCTTGCGAAGACTATCAGAAGCTTGAGTTAGTAGATTAGCTTGAGTTTCTCTCCCTTGATTACGTTGTTGGATTCCTCGATTTTTACCCTGTAGCCAAAAATAACGACCAAGAGGGATGGTTAAAAAGGAAATTGCGTAAACCCACAATAACCCGTAGATGGAGTCGATGAAAACGATAAAGTCTCCTAATTCAGTGACATACTCATCTTGAAGGAAATAACCTAAAACTAAAGCAAGAATGAAATTAACGCTACCAAGGGCGATCGCCCCCATAATTTGACCACTACTTGCTTGACTAAATTTCCAGAGTTTTTCTTTGAGATAGGGTAGGATATTCTGGCGTTGATTTTCTTTCGCTGTGACTTGTAACTCTGGGAAATAATAAATAATGTCTCCTGAGTCTGATACTTCTGGATAACCATTAAAACGAGTCAACACAGGGAGAATATAACCTTCATCGTCGGTATTAGTGACATTATCTAAATAGGGGGCGATTTGTTCAGCGACGATCGCCCCTTGATTATTACGGATAACTGTACCAATCGTTTGCCAACGTTCTTCGTCTAATCCACTATTGGGGTTACCATCACCGAATAAGAATGAGAATATAGACTCTATAAAACTCATCTGGTTATTTTCAGTGACAGGTCTTCGCTGTGGTGTAGAATAGCCATAATCCCAGTTAAACACTCGGAAAGAATAGGGACTAAACCAGAATCTAGGCACAAACACCATACCACCTAAACCACCGCTAGAACTACTAGACCTACTAGAACTACTACCAGAATTATCGTCTCTATTGCTACTTGCACTCAAACCAACAATAATAACTATTATAGCTGCAAGCATCAGTAGAATAGAAAGAATCAAGGCAATACCAAAGCTAATGCGAATCAGATAAAATAAAACTCGCCAGACTTTTCCCCACCATTGTTGCCACCGTAATTGCCAGTATTTATTGCGGAGAATACCACGGAGATTGCGAGGAAACAGATAGACAATTTCACCTGTATTGGCTACTTGAAGATGTCCACCAGTATCAGCAGCTAAAGCTAATAACTCTTGTTGTGCTAAATTTATCTCTAATCCCGCTTTCGCTGCGACATCACCTACCGTCACACGGTAGCCTAGTTTTTCGACAGAATTGATAACAGCGCTTAAGGGTTTCATGTACTCTGTTTAGATGCTAAAATTACCATACTTAACTCTCATTATAACTTTCTTATTTAGCCTAGCTGTGGGGGTAATCCATACTCCCATAAATGCTTTGGCTGCTGAAATGCTAGTTTTAAAGAGTGGTTGGATTCAAGCTACTATTCCTGTAGAAGATTTAGAGAATTTAGTTAAATATAATCAAGTTTCGCCAAAATTAGCCTATTATCTCGACAAAACTAACTCTAAACCTGATGATTTACGTACTATTCTCAGTCAAGAGATAGCAGTAAATGCTGTTACCTTATCAAAAATCCTTAATAGTCCGATAGGAGAAAGACTCTTAGATTTACTCTCAGAAATAATTATGACTCCTAGTGGGAGGGCTAGTCGTGAATCTTTACGTGGTGCGTTGGTGACTTCTGCTTTAGATGATCATAGCATTAGTTTACTGGAGATACTGATTAATTATCCTACCGCTGAGGTGCATTTAGACGGCGATCGCTTAACCAAAGTTTACAATAGGTTTAGCCAGATTTTAGAATTAGTGCTAGAGTTAAAACTCTAACACCGAGTGTGAATATATCTAATAAGCTAAAGTTTCTAAAGTTTCGCGGAGATAATTGAGAATATGAGCATCAAGATGTTCTTGTGTTAACTGAGATTCAATTCCTTTTTCTTGTAACCAACTTCTAAAACCAGAACTATGAGCGATCGCCTGTTTGAGACTGTCCCACAATTCGTGATCATGAGCAAATTGAGATGTTTTTGAGCTTGCCATAGGTCTTTACTGTAAAACTTAACTATATTTATTATATTCACTCTAGATAAACAAAAATGTTCGCTCTTACTCAATATACCAATCGTCAACGAGAAATTATCGAAGTTGTTTTACGCAATGGTTGGGATTATATGCGAGGATTACTCACAGGAGGTAAACCCAATGAACCCCAATTACCTACCCCCGCGGTTTTGCGTAATATCCTGATTGAATTAGGCCCTGTTTACGTTAAGCTAGGACAACTACTCTCTACACGTCCCGATTTATTACCCGCTGAATATATAGAAGCACTCAGCGAACTACAAGCGAACGTTCCCCCTGTACACTGGTCAGAAATTGAAAGACTGCTTCGTAATCAGTTGTCAGATACCCTGGAAAAGGTTTTTAGTCAAATTAACCCAGAAGCGATCGCCGCTGGTTCAATTGGACAAGTACATCGTGCTACTTTGCGTACTGGAGAAGAAGTAGCACTGAAAGTACAACGACCTAATATCGAAGAAGTAGTTAATCAAGACATATCCCTGATTAAGGGGATCGCTGAATTAGTATCTCTGACCGATTTTGGTAAGGACTATGATATCATTGCTTTAGCGGCTGAATTTACTAGCGCACTTAAAGCTGAACTAGATTTTACTAGAGAAGCAACTTACACCGACAAACTACGTCAAAATATAGCCAAAGGAGAATGGTTTAACCCCCAAGATTTAGTTATACCTAAAATCTATTGGGAGTTGACCTCTTCTAAAGTTTTAGTCTTAGAATGGTTAGAAGGTGTTCCCCTCTTAACTGCAAAGTTTCCCGATCCTACTAAGGAAGAAGAACAACGTCAAAAAATTACCACTCTGTTATTTAGAGTCTTTTTTCAACAGTTGTATATAGATGGTTTTTTCCACGCAGATCCTCATCCTGGTAATTTATTTTATCTGCAAAATGGTAAGGTAGCTTTATTAGATTGTGGGATGATTGGACGTTTAGATCCTCGTACTCAAAAAATCCTCATTGAAATGTTATTAGCAATAGTGGATCTCGACGCGGAACGTTGTAGTGAGTTAACCTTAGATTTAGCTGATAGTAATACTACGATTAATCTCATCGACCTGCAAAACGATTATGATCGTATGCTCAGAAAATATTATAATCTGAGTGTCTCAGAGATTAATTTTAGTGAGGTATTCTACGAGGTCTTAGCGATCGCCCGTAATAATAAAATAAAGTTACCAGGGAATATGGGTTTATACGCGAAAACCCTCGCTAATTTAGAAGGGGTAGCGCGTAGTTTTTATCCCCAAGTCAACCTACTCGATGAAGTTAAACCCTTGGTAACTGATTTGTTTCGACGTCAGTTAATCGGAGAGAATCCCTCTTCTACTTTATTACGAACTGCGTTAGATTTAAAAAATCTCTCCTTGCGATCACCTCGTAAATTGGATTTACTCTTAGAAAGAGTTACCTCAGAAACCATTACTTGGAATATTAATCTACAAAATTTAGATAACCTCAGAAAAAGTATCGATGATTCGGCTAATCGTCTTTCTTTTAGTATTTTAGTCGGTTCTTTAATTATGGGTGCGGCGATTATTTCGGCTAATTCTGGAACTAGTCAGCTACTGGTTTTAAGTAATATTCTTTTTACTGCTGCTAGTTTTCTAGGATTATGGTTAATTATTAGTATTTTGCGTTCAGGAAAACTTAGATAAGGGTGTATATGTTTCGTTTACAAATTCAATTAGATAACGAGATTTCTATCTCTCAACAACTATTTGAACAAATTCAATTCGCGATCGCTTCTCGTCATTATACACCTGGACAACGTTTACCGAGTACTCGACAATTAGCCCAACAATTAAATATTCATCGCAATACCGTTAGTAGAGTTTACCAACTATTAGAAACTCAAGGGTTAGTTGAATTAAAACAAGGTTCAGGAATCTACGTCAAAAACCCAGCTAAACAGCTAAATTATGTTAATCAAAGTATCTCGGAGACTATCGATAATTTATTGAAAGAAGGTTTTAATTTAAATGAAATAAAAGAACAATTTACTCAACAAATAGACTATCGTTTAGCTTGTTTAGAAACCATTATTGTAACTACTCCCGAATCAGATTTAGAAGCGGGAGAGTTAATCTGTCAAGAATTAACCACAGTTTTAAACAGGGAAATACAATTAATATCTTTAGAAAAATTAGCTACTTACTTAAGAAAAAAAACTTTAGCAACAGTGATAACTAGTCGCTATTTTCTTCAGCAAATCACAGAAATACTTAAATACATTCCCTCTAGTTTATTGATAGTAGATATCTATAATTTTCACAAAGAATTAGCCATAATTAAACAACTCCCAACAGGAATTTATCTAGGTTTAGTAAGTTTAAGTAAAGGAACTTTAGACATAGCCGAAAAGATAATTAAATCTGTACGTGGAGAAGAAATAATCATTATTAGTGCGCAATCTAAACAGCAAGAGAAATTAAATCGTTTAGTCAAATCTAGTCAAATAATTATCAGCGATCGCCCTAGTAGCAAATATCTAGAATCAGCCTTAGCTATAACTAGAGAAGAATTAAGAAGTTTTCCCCGTCTCATCTGGATTGAAAACTATATTAGTCAAGATTCTTTAGAATTTTTACAAAAATTATTTCCTTAAAAAATCCTCGCCTTTATAATCTACATTAAATTCAGATAAAGTCATAGCGATCGCAGTGCAAAACTCTATTGACACTCCCCCACTAAATGCTACCGTATTATAACGGGAGTCCTCTCCCGCGATTAAAATAGTTAAATAATTCAGCTCATCTACTTAAAAGTCAATTAACTTCAGATGATATAATTGTAACTATAATGTCTAGAAACTGACCTATGTCTTTTTGTCTGAATCCCCCTTGTCCAAAACCAGACAACCCTGATACTAATAAATTCTGTCACGGTTGTGGTAGCAAGTTAGCCGAAAGTAGCCAGAGTTATGACTTTGACCATTATCGCATCATCAAACTACTCGGAGAAGGAGGATTTGGACGTACCTATCTAGCTGAGGATATAGAATTATTCAATAAGAAAGTGGTTATTAAAAAACTACTCAGTAGTCAAGGTAATAACCCTAAAATTATCGAACTCTTTACTAGAGAAGCAGAACAACTATTTAAACTCTCTCATTCACAGATTCCCCAAGTCTATCGTTACTTTAGCAAAGATAATAACTTTTACCTGAT
>RECR01000120.1 GCA_007693955.1 Gloeocapsa sp. DLM2.Bin57 | reverse complement strand
AACAGAGTTAGATACTAATCAATTGCGGGATCTGCTTTTATTAGATCGTGACGGTATTATTGATGAATAGTTCTAAAGTAGAGTTCGGAGACTTAACGAGTTCGGTATTAGGTATTATTAGGGGTTATTCCAAATGCGCGAATGCGCGAAATTAGTTTCGGGAATAAAGCCTAATAAATATTGATAATTATCCATCTGGGGTAAATCATATTTAAGTTATATCTTGCATCTAAAAGCAAAACTTACTGTCCTATTCCCTATTCCTTGTGCGTAGTGCTAGAACTTTTGTGGTTTCAATTTCTACGTTAATTTCTGCTAAATTTTGACCAAGTTGAGTTTGCATAGCTTTAGTTAAAGTTATCATTAAATCTAGTTCAAGACCTTTATTATTAACTAACTTGACTAATTCTTGCAAATTAGCCTTAACTACTTTACGTTCATAAGATGATAATTTCAGACATTGAACTTGGTCTTTATTTTGAATAACCATAGCCTTTTTTAGCCTTTCTTTGAGATGATTTATTTCTGAATCCAATAATTGCCATTGTTCTTCAATTTCTTGATATCTCTGAGCTAATAATTCTAGATTATCATTTAAAGGATCTGGTTCAAGATTAGCCACTAAATCCCTTAACTTATAATAGATTTCTCGTAAATAAATGCAATCCATTTGAGCATATGCTAATTGTTTAGGTGTTAAAGGTCTTCTTCCCCAATCACTTTTTTGCTCTTCTTTATTGAGTTGTTTAAAATTAGTTAGATATTCGGTTAAACTTTTAAGACTACGACTTGAGACTGGTAAAAGATAATAAGGGATTTTTTTAGCTAATTCTAAAGTACAAACTACTTGTTTAGCTTGTGTTTCCCCCAAAAATCTTAAATCATATTGAGCATTATGAAAAACTTTGGTTATGTCAGAATTTTCCATAATATTAGTAATAAAAAAATCTCTTAATTCTGGTTTATTTAAAACATCAAGTAAATAAGTACGACTCCCATCTAAATTATCAGGGTTGGCTAACATCTGAATTAGAGAGAGGCGAGGATTTTTAGTCTGATAGTCAGCTACTTCTGTATCTAACCAAAGAATATCAACCTCAGATAACTCTAGGATAATTTCTTTGATCTCAGTTTCGTCAGTTAGATATAACATTAGTTTTCTCAGGTATAATAATGATTAAGTAAAATTATATTATATTATGAGTAAAACACTTATTAGAAATATTCGGACTTTGGTAACTATGGATGACCAAAGAAGGGAAATAAGCAATGGAGCTATTTTAATCAATAATAATCTAATTGAAAAAGTAGGCACAAGTGCGGAAATTACTGATAACGCCGCTGAGATACTCGATTTAGATAACCGTTATATTGTCCTTCCAGGGTTGATTAATACCCATCATCACTTTTTCCAGGTTTTAACTAGGGTAATTCCTCAAGCGCAAAATGCGACTCTGTTTGATTGGTTAGAAAGTCTTTATCCTCTGTGGTCAAAATTAACTCCGGAAGGATTGTATATTAGTAGTCAAATGGCTGCTGCTGAGTTGATGCTTTCAGGTTGTACCACAGCTTGTGACCATTTATATTTATTTCCTAATGGTTGTCAATTAGATGATCAATTAGCGGCGATAGCAGAAATTGGCTTGAGATTTCACGCTTGTCGGGGAAGTATGAGCGTAGGTAAAAGTCAGGGAGGTTTACCTCCTGATTCTCTAGTGGAAACAGAAGCAGCTATCTTAAAAGATTCTCAACGTTTGATTGAGCAATATCATGATTATTCTCCTCAAGCTATGGTTAGAATTGTCTTAGCACCCTGTTCACCTTTTTCGGTAACTCCAGATTTAATGAGGGAGTCAGCAAGTTTAGCGCGATCTTATCCCGGTGTAAGATTGCATACACATTTAGCCGAGAATCGCTCTGATATTGACTATAGTTTAGCTACTTTTGGGTTGACTCCCGAAGCTTATGCAGAGTCGGTAGGATGGCTTGGGGAAGATGTTTGGCACGCTCATTGTGTACAATTAACCTCAGAAGCGATCGCTTTATTTGCACAGACTCAAACTGGTGTAACTCATTGTCCTTCTAGTAATATGCGTCTAGGCAGTGGAATTGCACCGATTAGAGATATGCTTAATCAGGGAGTACCTGTAAGTTTAGGTGTAGATGGTTCAGCCTCCAATGATACTGGTAATCTTTTTTTAGAGGCTAGAAATGCTTTTCTTTTAGCTAGAGTGCGCGATTGTGATGCGAGTGCGATTACTGCTAGGGAAGTATTAGAAATAGCGACCCTTGGGGGTGCTAGAGTGTTAGGAAGAGATGATCTAGGCTCTATACAACCTGGTATGTCTGCTGATGTAATTGCCATTAACTGCGATCGCCCTGAATTGGCAGGTGTTCATGATGTGATTGCGGGGTCAATTTTTTGTCATATTACCCATATAGATTATAGTTTTATTAATGGTCAGAAAGTTATCGATCGCGGTCAACTAACTACTATTGATTTACCCAAATTAATCACTAAAATCAATAGTTATGCTCAAAGCATGACTACATAATTAACAGTCCGCTCGGCGTAGCCGCGCCTGCGGTTTTTTCAGCAGACCCTAACTAGATAGATATAAATATTTATAAAGTTTATCCTCACCGAGGAAAGAGAAAGGAGTGATAAGCATTCACTTATTGGTTATAAAGAATAGGCAATAGGGTAGAAATCCTTACTTTCGCCGGAATAGACCACAGTATGCCAAAAAATCCTACGAGAGAGGCAATAATTTTATTTTTTGACCAATTAAGATTGGTTAACTGCTCAAAATTCATTTAATAAAATAGAATTATAGATCGAAAAAGGAAAATGATTATGGTACACGGAAATCGGGGTACAGACCGAGAACGTGTTGACCGAGAACGCGTTTCTAGGGAAGACGGTAATAGCTTAAGAAGAGCGGTTAATCTCGGCAGTCTATCTAAT
>RECR01000119.1 GCA_007693955.1 Gloeocapsa sp. DLM2.Bin57 | reverse complement strand
GCTCTTTCTAAGAGTGTCTTTTCATGGAGGTACTGCATTCTCGCGTTAACATCGCTGAGTTTTTGGACTTGATTAAGTAGGTTATCTAAAAATTGTCTTAAACGTTCTTGATCTTCTTCTAATCTATTTCTTTTAACGACTAGTTCCCCAATCAGATTATTTAAATTATCTAATTGTTTAATCGGAACGCGCATCGTTTGTTCTAAGCGATTCGCTTTAGCTGTTCGAGGTGATGTAGCTTTAACTGGTGGAGGTGGTAATTTTCTGGATGTAGTTAATTCTGGTTCGATGGGTTCAATTAAGCTAGGACTATTTTCAGATAATAAAGATTCTAACTCGGCAAAAACAGCAAAAGTAGTTTTTAAGGGGGGTTGTTCTAGGAGTTGCTCTAATTCGCTAAACTGTTGATAAAAATAAACTGTTTCTGTACTTGTTTGGGGTATTGCGGGGGATGGTTCGGGGGTATTTAGGTCAAATAATGTAGTTAATTGTTCTATTTCGTCTGTTTCTGCTTCTGTTGCTATTTCCTCTATTTCTTCTATTGGACCTGTTTCTGTATCATCATTACTATAAAAGTCATCAAAGAGATCTTGAATATCTTCTGCTTCTGTAGTGACAAAAAACTCTAACTCTGTTTCTGCTACTTTTTCTGATTCTAATTCTTCTAATTCTTCTAATTCTTCTTGTTCTTCTTCTCGGGAGAATAATTCGCTCAACTCAGCAGCTGCGTCTTGATCACTAGGTATGGTACGATTGGGGTCTAATTCTACGGGTATTTCTGCGGGTTGAGGTCGTGAAACTTTTTGTGTTTCCCAGGGATCTGCTGTGTAAGTAGCTTTATCTTGTTCTTCTTGCCAACTGGTGTCAAATTCTTCCCAGGTTGCTTCCCTAGGAATAGTTTTCTTCATTGGTGGGGTAGCTAAAGCCTGTAGTTGTTTACTAGCTGTAATATTTTCGGTGTTGCCTTGGGCGATTAATTTTCCTGCTTCTTGGACTTCCTTGATAATCATCTTTCCACAGGGCAGGTAGGCGTTTTCGGGATTACCAATGGCTGAAATAGCTACAGTTAAGAGCTTTACCCATGCTGTTAAGTTGGCTTTTTTCCCCATATTCAGGAGTTCCTGACAATGTCCCTTAAATTGACTACGGGTTGCGGGTGTATCGCTTTGTTTGATTGTTTGCAACATTTCCCGTAACTGTAGCAATACCTGTCTATAAAAATTTTGGTAGAATGCTTGATTTTTCACGGCTAGTTACGCTCTTAACCTTTGATTGTTGAGAATCTTCCCGAGTCTTCCCCAGGTTATGAAGATAATCTATTATAGATACAGTTTAGCTATTTTTCTACTTGATATCCTAATTCTATCAATTGTCTTTGGGATTGACGCCACATTGGCTCTACTTTAACAAATAGTTCTAGGTAAACTTCTCCTTCTATTAACTTGGTAATTTGTTCTCTAGCTGCTGTGCCAATAGCTTTGAGCATACTTCCCCCTCTACCAATAATTATACCTTTTTGTGATTTGCGCTCTACGTTAATAGCGGCGTAAATTTTTGTTACTTTGGCTTTTGGTTCGATTTTTTCGATGACTATAGCTACAGAGTGGGGGATTTCCTGACGAGTTAAATAGAGGATTTGTTCTCTAATTAATTCTGCCATAATCATACGCTCTGGCATATCGGTTACTAGTTCGGGTGGATAATAGTAAGGACCATAGGCTAATTTATTGATTATTAGAGACTGAAGTTCGTTTAATCCTGTACCGTTTAGGGCTGATAATTTCACTACTTCCCAATTTTGGACTAAGTCTAGATAACTTGCTGCTGTATCGGTGGCTAGGTCTGATTTATTGAGTCCTAAGATAATTGGTGTAGGGTTATCCGTTAGTAATTCGGCGATATAACGATCGCCGTTTCCTACTTTAACAGAACTATCCACTAAAAATAAGATCACATCTACTAGGGCGATCGCGTGTTTGGCGTTTTGGACGATTACTTTTCCTAATTCGTGGTGGGGTTTATGAATTCCTGGTGTATCGATAAAAATTATTTGTTCTGTAGGAGTCGTCAGGATTCCTTTGAGACGATTACGGGTAGTTTGGGCTACAGGAGAGGTAATGGCTATTTTTTGTCCTACTAATTGATTGAGTAGAGTAGATTTTCCTACGTTAGGACGACCTATAATCGCGACGAATCCTGATTTAAATCCGGGGGGTGGGGTGGGAATTGTACCTAGGGAAAATTCATTCATGTATATGTTGAGAAATTATGCTTATGTGTGTTATTCATAACAAAATTTTCGTTAAAATAAAACCAATGTTGCCCCCCTATTGAGAAATGATTCTTCAGAATAAACTTAATTGGCGATCGATAAATAAAGAATTTGAACGCATACTTGGTCAAGATGGCGTAGTCAGACGTAAAGAAGAATTATTAACCTATGAATGCGACGGTTTAACCAGCTACCGTCAAAGACCTGGTATAGTTGTTTTACCTAAAACTACAGAGCAAGTAGCAGCCATAGTTAAATTATGCCATGAGCAAGGCATTCCTTGGGTAGCTAGAGGTGCGGGAACAGGATTATCAGGAGGTGCTTTACCCGTAGAAGATTGCGTCTTAATCACCACTGCGCGCATGAAACAGATAATTAAGGTAGATCTAGAGAATCAAATAGTTATCGTACAACCAGGAGTAATTAACAATTGGGTAACCCAAGCGGTAAGTGGAGGGGGATTTTATTACGCACCAGATCCATCGAGTCAGATAATTTGTTCTATTGGTGGTAACGTCGCGGAAAACTCAGGAGGTGTACATTGTCTCAAATATGGAGTCACCACGAACCATGTTTTGGGCTTAAAATTAGTTATCCCCGATGGTTCAATAGTAGATGTAGGAGGAGTTATCCCCGAAACTCCAGGTTATGATTTAACGGGATTATTTGTGGGATCTGAAGGAACGTTGGGTATCGCTACAGAAATAACCTTACGTGTCTTAAAAACCCCTGAAGCTATTTGTGTGGTCTTAGCAGATTTTGATAGTATAGAAGCAGCAGGAGCAACAGTAGCAGCGATTATAGGCTCAGGAATTATCCCCGCGGGTATGGAAATCATGGATAATTTGAGTATCAACGCGGTAGAAGATGTAGTAGCTACGGGTTGCTATCCTAGAGATGCAGAGGCTATTTTACTGGTAGAATTAGACGGATTAGAAGTAGAAGTAGCTAGCAACAAAGAGAAAATTGCCAGTATTTGCCGAGAAAATGGCGCTAGAAGCGTTACTAGCGCTAAAGATGCCGAAACTCGCCTAAAAATGTGGAAAGGACGTAAAGCAGCTTTTGCAGCTGCGGGTAAAATTAGCCCTAATTACTTTGTTCAAGATGGAGTAGTACCACGTACTCAGTTAGTAAAAGTGCTCAGGGAAATTAATGCTTTAAGTCAAGAATATGGCTATCGAATCGCTAATGTCTTTCACGCAGGAGACGGTAATTTACACCCTCTGATTCTCTATGATAACTCTGTACCTGGTGCTTGGGAAAGGGTAGAAGAATTAGGGGGAGAAATCCTCAAACTCTGTGTTAAAGTTGGGGGAAGTATTTCAGGTGAACATGGCATAGGTGCAGATAAAAACTGCTATATGAGTGATATGTTTACTCAGACGGATTTAGAGACTATGCAATACGTGCGCACCGTCTTTAATCCTCAAGGATTAGCTAATCCTGGTAAAATCTTCCCAACACCCCGTACTTGTGGAGAAAGCGCTAGAAAGGAAATTCCAGGGGTACCCGTATTTTAGGTTGATAATGGGCAAAATCTTATTAGCTTTTGGGGGTGGGTTATTAATGGGTTTAGCACCCGCACCCCTAGACATGTGGTATCTCCCTTGGATAGGTTTGATTCCTCTCTGGGTATTGTTGAGTCAAGAAAAAAAACCTAGTCTTTTACTTCCTTTGGTTTGGGGTGTGGGTTATCACGGGGTAGCTATTTTCTGGATAACGGGAATTCATCCCATGACTTGGTTAGGGGTTGATTGGTGGAGTAGTTTACTCATTGCGCTGATTTGTTGGTTATTTCTAACGGCTTGGGGTAGTGCTTTGGTGTTGCTTTGGGGGATAGGTTTTATCTATTGGTTACGGGTTAATTTTCTGACTAGATTATTGGGTGGAGTAGCTTTATGGTGTGCTTTAGAATCTGTCTGGAGTTTGACTCCTCTGTGGTGGACTACTCTTGCTTATACTCAAAGTCCTACTAATTTGATTATCCTACAATTGGGTCAATTTTCTGGGACTACTACGGTTACCGCAGCAATTGTCGCTGTGAATGGTTTGTTAGCAGAAGCTTTTCTTTATCGATGGTGTCCACAGTTTTTAATAGCAGGTTTATCTTTATTTATTATGCTCCATGGTTGGGGTTTTTGGCTCTCTCAAGCACCTGATACAGCAGTTGGAGAGGAAACCCTTAAGGTGGGAATTATTCAAGGGAATATCCCTAATGAAATTAAATTGTTTTCTCAAGGTTGGTATCAGGCGATCGCGGGTTACACTGCAGGTTATCAAGAGTTAGCTAATCAGGGAGTAGATATCGTCTTGACTCCTGAAACTGCTTTACCCTTTGAGGTGTCAGAAACATTTTATAACGCTATTATTGGTGAGGGTGTACCAGTGTGGTTGGGAACTTTTACTAAGGATGAACAACAATACTTTAATAGTCTGTTAACTATTACTGGTACAGGAGAAATTTACAGTCGTTATGATAAGGTTAATTTAGTACCCCTAGGAGAATATATCCCTCTACAGAATATCTTTGGTGCGTGGATTAATCGTCTCTCTCCTCTCAATGCGGTTTTAACTCCAGGAAACCCTAATCAGTTGTTAGATACTCCTTTGGGTAGGGTAGCAGTGGGTATCTGTTATGATTCTGCTTATGGGGAACATTTTCGCCGTCAAACATCTCAAGGGGCGATCGCCATTATTACTGCTGCTAATAACGCTCATTATAGTATAGCTATGCCCGCTCAACATCACGCTCAAGACGTGCTCAGAGCTATAGAAAGCGATCGCTTTTTGGCTAGAGCTACTAATACGGGAATTAGTGCTATCATCGACAATCGAGGTCGCACCTTATGGCGATCGGGTATTAATACTTATGAAATATCAGCTCACTCTCTAAGTTTAAGACATACCAAAACTCTTTACGTGCTTTGGGGAGATTGGTTGACTAAGCTTTTGGTTGTTTTAGCGATCATCACAAGAGTTTTTGTCAAATTTAAGACAAAATTTTAGCCATTAAACTGGCATAATGTTAAAAGTTCTTGCTTAGATGGTCAGAAAAAATGAAAATTAGTACTCGTAACGTAATTAAAGGAAAAGTTCTTAAGGTTGAAATTGGTGCAGTTAACGCTGAAGTCACTTTAGAAATTGCCCCTGGAGTTGAATTAACTGGAGTTATTACGAAAACTTCTGCTGAAAATTTAAGTTTAGCAGCAGAAAAAGAAGCTTATGCTCTAATCAAGGCTACTGATATCATGTTTGCAATAGACTAGGGTTGTTTGACACTTAGATTTTGAGGGAATAAGGAATAGGGAAGAGAGGGGAGCTTCTGAGCAGGGAAATGAAGAATGTAGAATGCGCGAATTAATTATTTTTTCGCGCACTCGGAATAACTCCTCACTCCTCACTCTTTATAGGGAATAGGTTAAAACTGTCCTAATCGTTATTTTTTTAGCCATTTTTAAGCTTGCCCTTAAGACATCAGTCTGCGTCCTCCGAGTCTTTTTGACATATTCTCGGAGTATCTTTAATTCTTATTCTTCTAATCTTAAACTAAATTTTCACGTAAAGAAGTTAAAAAATTAATTTGTGCTTCTCTTAATTCAGCTGTAGGACGAACTTTTTGGATCCCGGCGATCGCTTCAGAGGGGTTTTCTCCTTTAACTACTAAATAAGCGGCTAATAAAGTTCCTGTGCGACGATTCCCACTGGTACAATGGACGATTACTGGTTCATTTTTAGCCAAAATCGGATCAGCAAAAGTGACAAAATCTTTGACTTGTTCAACAGTTGGCGCTTTTCCCCCAATAATCGGTAACCATAAAGCGGCAAAACCCATCTCAAGGTATTCTTTGATACCTGAAGGTTCATCCATTACTGATACTATCCCCCTTATACCTGCTTCGTACAATAGAGATAAATCTTTTAGAGGTGGTCGAGACATTCCTCCTAGAAGGTGGGGTTTTACCCACCAAAGATAATCGGGATATTTACTCATTTATTTAACTTAGTTTAGTAATTAATACTTCGACTCTCTCCTTGACTTCGTCGCGAACCCTTCTAAAGGTATCTAGAGGTTGTCCATCAGGATCGTCTAATTGCCAATCCTCAAAAATTTCCCGTAAAATCCAACCTTCAGGCAGACTTACTCCACAACCACACAGGGATATAACAGCGTCGTAATCTTCTGCTTGAAAATCACTAATGGGTTTAGAAGTTTGATCGCTGATATCAATACCGATTTCCTTCATTACCTCGATCGCCGTGGGATGTACCCGAGAAGCTTCTAAACCACAGCTGGTTACCCCAATCTTATCTTTACCGAGGGTTTTAGCAAATCCTTCCGCCATTTGGGAACGACAAGAGTTTTTCTTACAAGCAAACATGACTTTTTTCATTTTACACCTTCTTTTTCTTTTCTCTCGCTATAGCGATCGGTTAAATAATCGACTTTGTCACGTAACAACAGAGTAAACTTATACAACTCCTCCATCACATCAACTACCCTATCTCGATAGGGTGAATCCTTCATCGTTCCGTCTTCGTGAAATTCTTGATAAGCTTTCGCTACCGAAGATTGATTAGGAATGGTAAACATGCGCATCCACCGTCCTAAAATACGCATATTATTAACCGCATTAAAAGACTGTGAACCACCACTGACTTGCATTACTGCTAAAGTTTTACCTTGAGTAGGACGAACTGAACCAATATTCAAAGGAATCCAGTCTATTTGGTTTTTGAGAATACCTGTCATATTCCCGTGCATTTCCGGTGATGACCAGATTTGACCTTCTGACCATTGACTTAGTTCTAATAACTCTTGTACTTTAGGGTGAGAATCGGGGACTCTTCCCCTTAAGGGTAAGTCGTGAGGGTGGAAAAACTTTACTTCAGCACCTAAATCAGTGATAATTCTAGCTGCTTCTTCAGCGACTAAACGACTATAAGATCGCTCACGCAATGAGCCGTATAAGCATAAAATACGGGGAGGATGATTAAAATCGGTCATTACAATTAGTTAAACAACGTGGATCAAGGAGGGTTGCTTTTTCTGGTTCACGGGGAAACCAAAAGGCTGTTTTTTTACAGACTTCTACTAACATCAACATCACGGGAACTTCGATTAGTACCCCAACTACTGTCGCTAAAGCTGCACCTGAATTTAAACCAAATAAAACTACCGCTGTAGCTATTGCTACCTCAAAATGATTACTAGCACCAATCAAAGCAGCAGGGGCCGCGTCTTCATAAGAGATTTTTAACTTTAAAGCAACTACATAGGTTATGAAAAAGATAAAATTGGTTTGGATAAACAAGGGAACAGCGATTAAGAAAATATGGAGGGGGTTTTCAATGATTAAATCACCTTTGAAAGCGAATAACAGGATTAAGGTTAATAATAATGCTGTAATCGCTATGGGGTTGAGATATTGTAAAAACTTAGTCTCAAACCAAGCCCTACCCTTATTTTTAAAAATCCATTGACGACTGTACATACCCGCAGCTAAAGGTAATCCTACATAAATTAATACCGATAAAACGATGGTTTGCCAAGGTACAGTTAAATTATTAGCTGATAGTAACCATTGTCCTAATGGCGCGTATAAAAATAACATCGCTAAGGAGTTAACCGCTACCATCACTAGAGTATGACCTTGATTAGCATAGGATAAATACCCCCACATCAACACCATCGCTGTACAGGGTGCAATACCTAAAAGGATACATCCTGCTATGTAGGAATTAGCCATAGTAACCTCTGTACCCCTAATTATCTCTGTATTGCTTAATAAGGGTAAAAACAGCCAACCTAAGAAAAACTGCGCAAAAGCTACCATCGTAAAAGGTTTAATTAACCAGTTAATCACTAGAGTTAAAATCACTGGTTTTGGCGCTTTAAACGCTTTTTTAGCTTGGGTAAAGTCAATTTTGACCATGATGGGATACATCATAAAAAATAAGCAGATAGCGATAGGAATGGAGACGTTATAGATACTCATCGCGTCTAAACTTCTCGCTACTCCAGGAAAGAGACGACCTAGAATGATTCCTATGACTATACATAAAGCTACCCAAAGAGTTAGGTATTTTTCAAAGAAGCTGAGAGTACCCCCCGCTTTTACTGCTTGGGGATTAATTTGATTAGTCATACTGGTTAAAGATACCGACTCTTTTAATATATCAAAAAAATTTGATATGTCAATATGATCGACTTAAAAGAGGGCGATCTGCCGAAGGCAGCGCTACGCGAACCCTTAACTCCGATGTCGAATTTTTAAAGATTATCCTCAAATAAGTTTTGAAAAGGTTTGGTATTTTTCCAGCGATAGGTATTAAAGTCTCGACAATCAATAGAGAGAATACGACCATCTTCAAGTTCTTCTGCTAGAATAACCAAAGAAGCGTCAGTTAAGTCTATCGGTAAATCTCGATATTTTTGCATGAGTTCTTCTATTCGTGGACAGTGACTTGGTTTGAGGTCAAATATTATTAATGTTCCCCTAGAAATTTTATTAATAAAAACTTTTTGAGCATCTACACCAACCCTTTTTTGTAATAAATAACAAGTTTCTGTGACGACACACCAAGTTGTGATAAAATTTTCTTGAGCTAAACTTTGAAATAAATTTTTAGCCCTTTGATGATAATTATCTTTTTTGTTAGCAAGAGCCAACCAGAAACCTGTATCAACGATAATCATATTTTTCGTCAAGTTCATTTTTTAAGTAGGTTTTATAGTTGGTGGATAAATCTGTTTCAGCTTCAAAATAACCGATAAAGTCTGACCAATCTTCTAAAGAAGTTTCTAAAGTCTTTTTAGACTCTGATAAATAGCGTTTTTGCAAAATCTCCACCAAGTCAAAAATAGTCTGTTGTGCCTCAGGAGGTAAAGCAGCGATTTCTTGTTGAATATTGTCTAAATTCATGGTAAGTTAGGTTTAATTTGCTTTAAGATTATTATAAATTCAATTGATAAGTTAGATTACTAAATAAGATGACTTTTTATTATTTTGCCTATGGTTCTTGTATGTGTCATATTGATTTAACTAGAACTATGGGAGAAGATATGTATAAGTATTTAGTGGGAACAGCAATTCTTACAGGATATCGTCTCAGATTTAGTCGCTTCTCTGTTAAGCGTCAATGTGGAGTTTTAGATATTATCCCTGATCATCAACAATTAGTCGAAGGAGTGTTGTATAATCTACCGCAAAGATTCAGTGTCGAGCTAGATAAGAGAGAAGCAGTATTTCAACAAGGTTATCGTCGAGAAATTATCCGAGTTAATAGTCAAGAGAAAATATATCATAATGTTCGTACCTACGTTGTAGTTAATAAACTAAATCAAGAAATTGCTCCTAATCAGAACTATTCTGATACTGTGATAAGAGGGGCCATTAGTGCAGGACTTTCTCAAACATATTGTCAACGATTATCAGCACATATGGCTCAATTGCAGCGCCAAAAAGCTTAATTATTATGGAAAAACCTCAATTACCAGCAACAGAAGCGATCGCCTCAGATCCAGGGTTAAAAACCAGTACAGACAATTGGTTTGAATATCCCATTAGGGTTTATCCCCATCATACCGACTACGCCGGGAGAGTCTGGCATGGAACTTATTTAACTTGGATGGAAGCAGCTAGAGTAGAATGTTTATTATCTAATGGTATTGATTTTGCCGAATTAGTCAACCTAGGTTGTGATTTGCCCGTAATTGATTTAGCCATCAGATATCATCAACCCTTAGGTATGGGAATGAATGCGATCGTCAAAACCCGCATGAAAGAGATTACAGGAGTACGCATTCATTGGGACTACAAGATTCAATCTGTTGACACAGAACAAACTTATCTAACCGCTAGAATAACCCTAGTAGCGATAGATAGAGAAAAAGGTAAAATTTTACGTCAACTTCCCCCCGCTGTGAAAACCGTGTTATTGCAACTACAAAAATCGTAGTATTAATTTTCGTAAACTATAGGATTAAAAAATATCATAATAATTTATATTGTCAAATGCGCCATTGTTCCCTATGCTTTTGTTAGAGAGTTATCTATAGCAGCATTTTTTTAGCTCAGAGTAATTGTAACTTTGGTTAGATACTTCTGACATTCTCAGCTAGGAAAATTAAAACAGATAACTACTAAACTTCAGCAAAAAATACACAAAAAAATTAGCAGAATAAACTTGAGGAAGTAAAAAAAAATGTCCATTGCCGTAGGAATGGTAGAAACCCTAGGTTTCCCAGCCGTAGTAGAAGCAGCAGACGCCATGGTTAAAGCAGGCAGAGTAACCCTAGTGGGCTACGAAAAAATTGGGACAGGAAGAGTAACGGTCATCGTTAGAGGCGACGTTTCTGAAGTACAAGCCTCAGTAGCAGCAGGAATAGAAGCAGCTAACCGCGTCAATGGTGGTGAAGTACTTTCAACTCATATCATTGCTCGTCCTCACGAAAACCTAGAATACGTTCTACCCATTCGCTACACCGAAGAAGTTGAACAATTCCGTTCATATTAACCCATTTTAATTTAGGAGTAGTTATTTATGTCAATCGCAGTAGGAATGGTAGAAACTCTAGGTTTCCCCGCCGTAGTAGAAGCAGCAGACGCTATGGTCAAAGCAGCTAGAGTAACCCTAGTAGGTTATGAAAAAATCGGCACAGGAAGAGTAACCGTCATCGTCAGAGGGGACGTTTCCGAAGTACAAGCCTCAGTAGCAGCAGGAATAGAAAGCGTCAAACGAGTAAATGGTGGAGAAGTACTCTCAACCCATATTATCGCTCGTCCTCACGAAAACCTAGAATACGTTCTACCCATTCGCTATACCGAAGAAGTCGAACAGTTTCGAGAAAGCGTTAACCCCCGTCCCCTAGGCAGATCGTAATCTAAAATAACGACAAAAGCTAATGCAAATTGCCAGAGTTATCGGCACAGTGGTCAGCACTCATAAAACCCGTAGTCTTATAGGTGTTAAATTATTACTAATACAGTACGTTGACGCCGAAGGAGAACTGCAAGACAAATACGAAGTAGCAGGAGACACCGTAGGAGCGGGTGTTAATGAGTGGGTATTAGTAACTAGAGGAAGTGCTGCCCGTCAAGACGAAGGACAGGAAAAAAGACCTCTAGACGCTATGGTAGTCGGAATTATTGATACTGTCACAGTTGCTAATGGACTGCTATATAGCAAAAAACAGTACGAGTATCCAGTTTAATCAATTTTGTTCATATATACAATTTCGGAGGAATAGTGTTAGTAGAAGTCCTCACTACAGCAGCACCACCTACCCCTTGGTCAAAAGATTTAGCAGAACCACGGATAGATCCTAGTGCTTATGTCCACTCATTCTCTAATCTGATTGGAGATGTTTATGTAGGACCAAACGTCTTAATCGCCCCTGGTACATCAATTAGAGCCGATGAAGGTAGCCCCTTTTATATCGGTGAAGGTACTAATATCCAAGACGGGGTAGTCATTCACGGACTAGAACAAGGTCGTGTTATCGGAGACGATCAGCGAGAATATTCAGTCTGGATCGGCAAAGAAACCTGTATTACCCATATGGCACTAATTCATGGACCGGCTTATGTGGGTGATTTTTGTTTTATTGGGTTTCGTTCCACAATCTTTAACGCCAAAATAGGTGATGGTTGTATCATTATGATGCACGCCTTGATCCAAGATGTAGAAATTCCCCCTGGAAAATACGTCCCTTCAGGTGCAGTTATTACCAATCAACAACAAGCAGATCGCCTACCTGATGTACAAAGTAGCGATAAAAATTTTGCTCACCACGTTGTCCAAATCAACGAAGCCCTCAGAGCAGGTTATCTCTGCGCGGCTAATGTCGCTTGTATCAACCCCATCAAAGAAAAACTAGAAAATAAAGAAAGTAAGGGAAATATGAGTTTAAATGGAGACACCCGCGACCAAGTACGCAATCTCTTGGCTCAAGGATGTAAATTAGGTATAGAATACGCCGATGAGCGTCGCTTTAAAACTAAATCTTGGTTAAGCGCTTCTACCCTACAAGGGCAACGTGAAGACCAAGTAATGCAAGAGTTACAGCAAGTACTTAGAGAATACGAAGGACAATATGTACGCTTAATTGGTATTGATCCTCAACAAAAACGTCGCGTTGTAGAACTGATTATTCAACGCCCAGGTGAAACAGTTAGTAACCTTAACAGTTCTAGCTATCAAGCGCCTAGCCCTAGTAATTATAGTAATACTAACTCTGGTCATAACCTTAATAATGATTTGAGTGCTCAGGTGCAATCTTTCCTACAACAAGGTTGTCAATTAACCCTAGAGCACGCCGATAAACGTCGCTTCAAAACTAAGTCATGGCTCACCGTAGGTACTTTAACTAGTAATACAACAAGCAAAGTCAGGCAAGAACTACAAGCTAATCTACAAAGCTATACGGGTGAATACGTTCGCTTAGTCGCAGTAGATCCTCAAGCTAAACGTCGTGTAGCTGAAATAATAATTCAACGTCCCGAAGAATCTTTTAACCAAGTAACCACTACTCACTCTCAACCAAGTTATCAAGCTAGCAGTTCTTCCTATAGTGGCAATAGTAGCAGTTCTGGTTTAGATAGTGAAACTATTAACCAAGTACGTAACCTCCTGGCTCAAGGTTACAAAATTGGGACAGAACACGCCGATAAACGCCGTTTTAAATCCCAATCTTGGCATAGCTGCGCTCCTATCGACAGTCAAAGAGAATCAGAAGTAATTTCCGCCCTAGAAGCTTGTTTGCAAGAACATCAAGGAGAATACGTGCGTTTAATCGGTATCGATACTCAACAAAAACGCCGAGTCTTAGAAAGCATTATTCAACGTCCCGACGGTAATAATGGTACTACTGTAGCTCAAAGCCAACCAACCTCAACTCCTACTACCGAAGTCGAAACCAATAACTATAGCAATGGTAATGGTCATAGTAATGGTAGTACATTAAATGGCGAGATAGTTAACCAATTACGCAATCTGATCTCTCAAGGTTATACCATTGGGACAGAGCACGCCGATAAACGTCGCTTTAAATCCCAATCTTGGCATAGCTGTGCTCCCATTGAAAGTCAAAGAGAATCAGAAGTAATTTCCGCCCTAGAAGCTTGTTTGCAAGAACATCAAGGGGAATATGTACGTTTAATTGGTATTGATACCAAACAAAAACGCCGCATTCTTGAAACCATTATTCAACGTCCCTAGGGTTTCTTGGCGGAAGTCAACTATGGTCGTGATTTCCGCTACTAGTTTTTTACCTAAATCCAGATGATGTATTTGCCCTCTGTGCAACCAATCCATCACCAAGATATATATATTAACGGTGATGTCTATATAGATCCTCAAGCAATTCTTGCTCCTGGGGTAATTTTACAAGCAGCTCCTGATAGTCGCATAGTTATTAAAGCAGGTGCTTGTCTGGGAATGGGAACAGTTCTCAACGCTTATCAGGGGACTATCGAAGTCGAAGCAGGGGTGGTATTAGGTCCTGGTGTCCTGATTATTGGTAATTGTCAAATAGGCTCTAATGCTTGTATTGGTACAGCTAGTACTGTTATAGATACCAAAATTGAATCTAAACGGATGATACCTCCTGGCTCTCTAATCGGCGATCGCTATAGTCGTCAGGATCTAGATCCTTCTCCCACCCTGGAAACTGAATTACCAGAAACAAAAGAAACTACCCCAGAATATACCGAGCCAATAATTGTTGAAGAGACAGAATCAGAGTCTCAGACAACCTCTCCAACTCCTGATTCTCCTGTGATCGGTGAGGTTTATATTAATCAATTGCTCTTAACTCTTTTTCCAGAAACTAGAAATTTAGGCAATTCTAAAAAATAGTTAGATCATTTTGCTTGAGTAAGTATTCACTCAGAAAATGTTAATTAATATTAAGCAAAAATAAACAACAGCTAATAAAGGCTCTAATTAGCTGTTGGTGACGTTTTGCTAAAATCAGAATGATTAGGAAAATTAATATAAGCTAACAAAAAACTGTATCTAAAAAATAAAAAATTTTTGCTGATAAAGTTTCAATTCATGTTATTATAAAAACGCGAAAATAAAAAACGTCAGAAATATAGAGGCTCAAAATCTTTATAGTAATCCGCGCGCTTGACGCAACTTGTTCTCAGTTTGTGTGGAGTTAGTGCGATAGTTGACAAAAAATCTGACAGTCTGTGTCAATCAGATTGAAGATACAACTACAATTCGTAATTGGCGATCAAACAAATCGCCAAGGCTTCTAAAACAGAAGAATAGCAAATAACTAAGCAATCAGCCTTGAGTAGATGGAGGAATTAACCTAATGGTGCAAGCAAAATCAGGTCCTAGCTTTAAAGCAGGGGTACAAGACTACAGACTAACCTATTACATGCCAGACTATACTCCCAAAGATACAGATATTCTGGCAGCATTCCGTGTAACTCCTCAACCAGGTGTTCCTCCCGAAGAAGCAGCAGCAGCAGTAGCAGCTGAATCTTCCACAGGGACTTGGACAACAGTATGGACTGATAACTTAACCGATCTAGATCGTTACAAAGGTCGTTGTTATGATATCGAGCGCATCCCTGGAGAAGACAACCAATTCTTCTGTTTTATCGCTTATCCTTTAGACTTGTTTGAAGAAGGCTCAGTAACCAACCTGTTAACCTCACTCGTAGGTAACGTATTTGGATTTAAAGCTCTTAAAGGTCTCAGATTAGAAGACTTACGTATTCCTGTAGCTTACCTCAAAACCTTCCAAGGACCTCCCCACGGTATCACCGTAGAACGTGATATTCTCAATAAATACGGTCGTCCTCTCTTAGGTTGTACCATCAAACCTAAATTAGGTCTCTCCGCTAAGAACTACGGTCGTGCTGTCTATGAATGTTTGCGCGGTGGTTTAGACTTCACTAAAGACGACGAAAATATTAACTCTCAACCCTTCATGCGTTGGCGCGATCGCTTCTTATTCGTAGCAGAAGCAGTACACAAAGCTCAAGCAGAAACCAACGAAATCAAAGGACACTACCTCAACGTTACCGCGGGTACTTGTGAAGATATGCTAGAGCGTGCAGAGTTCGTTAAAGAACTAAAAATGCCAATTTTGATGCACGACTACTTAACTGGTGGCTTCACCGCTAATACCACCCTATCTAAATGGTGTCGTCGCAACGGCATTTTAATGCACATTCACCGCGCTATGCACGCTGTTATTGACCGTCAGAAGAACCATGGTATTCACTTCCGCGTACTGGCAAAATGTTTACGTATGTCTGGTGGTGACCACTTACACTCTGGTACAGTTGTAGGTAAACTAGAAGGTGAACGCGGTATTACCATGGGCTTTGTTGACCAAATGCGCGAAGACTATGTAGAAGAAGATCGCTCTCGCGGTATTTTCTTCACCCAAGATTGGGCTTCCATGGGTGGAGTTATGCCTGTAGCGTCTGGTGGTATTCACGTTTGGCACATGCCTGCTCTCGTAGAAATCTTCGGTGACGACTCCTGTTTACAATTTGGTGGTGGTACTCTTGGTCACCCTTGGGGTAACGCTCCTGGTGCTACCGCTAACCGTGTTGCTCTTGAAGCTTGTATCCAAGCTCGTAACGAAGGTCGTAACCTCGCTCGCGAAGGTAATGATATCATCAGAGAAGCAACTCGCTGGTCTCCTGAATTGAAAGTAGCTTGCGAACTCTGGAAAGAAATTAAATTCGAGTTTGACGCAGTAGATACACTCTAACCTAGAACTAGTTGTTAGTTTTAAAATTGAAAGACTAACAACTATATTATGTGTCCATCTGGACAAGTAGGGCTGAATGTATCCAAAACAAATCGCCACCGAAACAGCAAAAGTTTTACAAAGTTATCTGACTTACCAAGCGGTCAAAACCATTATCGCTCAGTTATCAGAAACTAACCCCTCTATGGCGCTTTGGCTCACCGAATACTCTTCGGGAAATAAAATGCAAGACGGAGAAGCCTATATAGAAGGACTGATGCTAGAACATAAAGACCTGGTGATGCGCATCTTGGCAGTAAGAAGAGATTTAGCTGAACAAATCCTAGATTTTCTCCCAGATATGGTACGTCAAAATCTAGAACAATCTAGTTTAAATAATCGTCGCCAACTTTTAGAGCGTCTAACTCAGTCTCTCCCCTCTGATTGCGATACATTTCCCGACCATAATTATCCCGAATCAGATTAAAATTTACCAATTTACTAGGAAATCTGTACTCATGAAAACATTACCAAAAGAACGTCGTTACGAAACTCTATCCTATTTACCCCCCCTCACTGATCAGCAAATTACTCGACAAATTGAGTATATGCTAGAACAAGGTTATATCCCCGCGGTTGAGTTTGAAGAAAACCCCGAACCCACCGACCACCACTGGACACTCTGGAAATTACCTTTATTTGAAGCTCGTAGTTCTCAAGACGTCTTAAACGAAGTTCGTGAATGTCGTTCTGAATATCCTAACTACTATATTCGTGTGATTGGTTTTGATAACATTAAACAATGTCAAACCGTTAGCTTTATTGTTCACAAACCAGGTAGCGCTCGTTACTAAATTATAGTTGGCTCTGTGGATACCCCCTAAAAAGGGGGTCTTTTTTTTAGCTTAACCGCGAGAAGCCTCAAGCTTTATTTTCTCAAATAAGCGTGAGATGAATCGCGTCCTTATTTTATTTCATCTTGATTCTGTATATAAGTTTTAAGGGTTGAAATAGTAACACCACCACAACTAGCCACAAA
>RECR01000118.1 GCA_007693955.1 Gloeocapsa sp. DLM2.Bin57 | reverse complement strand
TAATCCTACTGCGAACGGTCAATTTAGAGATATTCAAATCTTTGAACAAGTATAACTATAAAATTGGTTCTCGTAATGTGTTTATTATAAAATGTAAAACACGTCGATCACTTAACATCCAGGGATGGAGTGTGACTGGTATAATCACCTCTTTCCCTATTCCTAAGGAACTACTCACCGCGGGAACAATCATTAAATCCCAAGGCGTCCAAATGGTTGTTACCCTTACTCTTTGTGTGATTAGGTGATAATCTCGATTTAAATCAGCCAGAAATGCACTTTCAGGACGCATTTGGACTATCCCTTGACTAGGAAGAAGATAAGCGGTTACAGTACCCCGATTTGGCGCGGAAATATTAATATAACGTTTAACCCTTTCTATTCCTCCTAATCTCTGTAAATAGTATCTCGTCACCAACCCTCCCATACTGAAACCAATTAAATCTATAGATTGGTTATCCTTAAACTGATAATTTATATAGTCGTGTAGTTGTTCGGCTAATATTTCTAACCTCTGTTGTCCATTATTGGGGGTTAAATTGAGACTATACACTGACCAACCTAAATTAGACAAATGATTAGCCATTGTCTTAAATACTACCTGGCGATCGTTCAAACCATGAACTAAAATAACTGGATGTGCTGGATACATAAATTTTTGTTAAGAATGATTGCCAAATTTTGCTAATCTGAGAAACTAGGGATTAGCAAGCTACAAACCTACTCAGAGATTTTATTACTATTAGGGGCAAACAATGATTAAAAAATTAATCGGCAAAAAACAAGCAAACAATGGTAAAGTCAAAAAAACTAAAGATGGATTCTCTCTCCAACTAGAGGAAGAAGAATCTACTCCAGATTCTAGCTCAGTAACCGAACAATCTGCAACGGAGGTAACCGCAGAAACTACCACACCCGTTGCTACTTCAGATACACCCGATTGGGTACAATTACTCTATAAACAAAGTAATCAAGAAACTTCCACCGCTTCTCCCGAAGAAAATGGGACTTTTGCTGATAAATATTTGTTAACCATGTCTTCTCCTACTCGTCGTCGTCCAGGTAAAAGTATGAGTAAATACATGGATATGGCTAGTCAAATGAAAACTCCTTCCGTCAAAGGTTAATTCTTTTCTCTGTAGGTGTAATCTTTGCATCTACAGAATATTATTTAAAAAATATTATAAATTACTAGTTGCTCTGACTTTAATAATATAATTGATATATTCACTCACAAAGTTTCTTATCATGAGTATATTAATTAAACTATTAGGGATATTTTTAATGTTCCTAGGGGTATATTTTTTAGGACAAAACATTTATTTTGCAAGTAGTGCATATTCTTTCGGTTTTCGCGGTATCAAAGCCGGCGCGTCAATTTTGTTTTTAACTAGTGGAGTTTTTATGTCATTTTTATTACCTAAAGACTCTAAAATTATCGGAATAATAGCGATCGTTATTGGCATAATTTTGGTTTTCTGGAGTGGTCGTGTTGTACTAAGACCTACTACTTTATGGCAATTTGTATTATCTATGAGTTCTTTGACCATGGGATATAAGTTATTAAGTAGTAGAGTTATGCGATTTTGACTTCCCGTAAACACACGGGCTCGATCAAGCAACTTGGGCAGATGAAGCGTCTCATTAGTACCAAAGAGGATGTGGTTTGAGAAACCCCGTCCTCCATTAGATGCGGGGTAGTTCATTCTCTGTTATTATGTGTCTTGAATCAGTTAATACTTTTAATCGTTAGACCAAATTTCTGTACTAATTAGTTCTCCAATGCGATCGCGCAATAAAAATTCTGATTTTTCTAGTTCTGATTCTACATAAGTCCATTCTCTTGGGGGAATATATTGACATAATGTATATAAATGTTGTTGTCTGCTGATGATTCCTCTAGCTACTAATTCTCGGACTTCTTCTTGAATCATCTTTAAGGAATAAACGATAGTGTCGGTAATCATACTGGTTACGAGATAGATTGATTATTTAATAGTATCTATTTTTACATTTTTCTGCGGCAATTGACCATATTCTATTTTCCTTAAGCAAACCTTAACTATTGGTTAATCTTAAAAAAATCTCTT
The DNA here is from genome assembly GCA_007693955.1 of Gloeocapsa sp. DLM2.Bin57. Classification (NCBI taxonomy): domain Bacteria; kingdom Bacillati; phylum Cyanobacteriota; class Cyanophyceae; order Chroococcidiopsidales; family Chroococcidiopsidaceae; genus Gloeocapsa; species Gloeocapsa sp. DLM2.Bin57. The sequence goes on along the minus strand of RECR01000118.1, from coordinate 4,251 downwards.
CTAAACTTGGGCGATCGCGTCTCATTTCGTATAACTTGATACCTTCTCTCAGAATAACCTCAGCAATCTCTGCACCTGGTTCATAATGGGGAAGACAGTTAATCTCCATTATCTTTCTATTCTGGTTAGTTTGTGGGTTAATTACTATTTGCGCAATTCCTGGTATTTTTTCTAAACTGGTGATTAATTCTGCTATATTTCCTTCTAGTTCTAGCTGATAAGTAAAAGTACTGGAAAGTTTTAACATGAGATTATTTAAGGTATCTGTCGTTACTACACAACCCTGATTAATGATCGTCACGCGATCGCAAATCATGCTTACTTCTGATAAGATATGACTAGAAAGAATAACTGTATGTTCACCTGCTAAACTCTTAATTAATTCTCTCATCTCAATAATTTGTAAGGGGTCTAAACCTACGGTAGGTTCATCAAGTATAATAACTGAGGGATTATGTACCAAAGCTTGAGCAATACCTACTCTTTGACGATATCCCCGAGAGAGTTTACGAATTAAAACTTGACTATATTCTTGTAGTTGACAACGTTCTATAACTGTGTCTATTCGTGATTGGCGATCGCTTTTACTTACTCCCTTAATTCTCGCGACAAAATCGAGAAAATCTTTTACTTTCAGATTAGGATAAAGAGGGGGATTTTCTGGTAAATAACCCAAATGTTTTTTGACATTCATAGCTTGTTTATGGATATCAAAACCAGCTATTTTAGCTGTTCCTTGACTAGGGAGAATTGCACCTGCTAAGATTCGCATAGTAGTAGTTTTACCTGCGCCATTTGGTCCTAATAAACCCAGAATTTCTCCTTTTTTAACAGTAAAAAATATATTAGTAATCGCTACAGTAGAACCATAATTCTTACTGAGATTTTTAACTTCAATCATTTTCTGACAATGTCGGGATAATTATAACTATTATAGCAAGATTGGCAAGATTTTATTTTTAATAATATAACCAGAATTTAATCTATTGTTAATTTCTTCTTAATTTTATTGTGAAATAATCAAAGATGTTAACTTATTTTATTAAGAATAGAAGCGATGACAGTAGATGTAGATTATTTAGAAGAAGCCGAAGATCCATCATTGTTAAGTCAGGCTAATGATGAGGTTATTATTGAGGAAGAACCAATTATTTTACCTGCGACCGATCCTATTATCACCAGAATCCATACAATTCAAGGAGAAGGTTTAAGTAGTCCTTTAGCAGGGCAAGCGGTGACAGTAGAAGCGATCGTGGTTGGGGAATTTCAAGGTGGAGATAACTTACAAGGATTTTATCTTCAAGAAGAAGACGCTAACGCTGATGACAACCCCTTAACTTCAGAAGGTATATTTGTATTTACAGGACGTAATCCTCAAGTTTCCGTATCTGTAGGTGACAAAGTTCAAGTTACAGGTTCAATTTCAGAATTTGCTAATAGTAATGTAGAAAGAACACTGACTCAATTAACCCGTGCTAATGTTCAGGTAGTTAATCGCAATAACCCCTTACCTACCGCTACAGAGTTGAGTTTCCCTGTAGATGATGTTCTAGGTTTAGAGTCTTTTGAGGGGATGAGAGTAACTATTCCCCAAACTATGACCGTAACAGGAAACTTCAACCTGAATAGATTTGGAGAAGTTGACTTATCTTCTGGTGGATTAAATAACGAACCAAATACAGACGATCGCTTAGATCAATTTACCCAGTTTAATCCTCCTAGTCAAGAAGCTTTTACACAATATCAAAGTGATAACGCCAGACGCAGTATTCTGCTAGACGATGGAAGAGGAATTAATCTAGTTACCAATAATCAACCAGTTATTCATGGTTTAAATGGTCAACCTCTAGGTATAGGTAATACCCTACGGGCGGGAGATACAGCCACAGGTATTACAGGTATTTTAGACGATCGCTTTGATAATTATCGCATACAACCTACAGAGCAGGTAATGTTTACAGAAGCCAACTCTCGTCCCACCGAACCAGAAGAGATAGGGGGAAGTCTGCGAGTAGGTGTCTATAACATTGAGAACTATTTTAATGGTGTTCCCGATGAGAATGGGGTAGCGATTTTTAATCGTGATAACAGTAGAGGTGCGCAAAGTCAGGAAGAATTTGAAAATCAAAACGCTAAATTAGTTCCTGCGATCACTGACTTAGACGCTGATATCTTAGCCTTAGTAGAGTTAGAGAATGACTTTGGTGACGGAGAAAGAAGCGCGATCGCTGATTTAGTTAGCCGTCTTAACAGCGCATTGGGTGAAGAGGTTTATAGTTTTGTTGATCCTGGAGTACCCCAAATTGGCACGGACATGATTACTGTTGGTTACATATACAAACCTGAGACAGTAGGTTTAATGGGTAATCCTGCGATTCTTGATTCTTCTGTAGATCCTCGCTTTGATGATCAACTGAGTCGTCCTGTCTTAGCTCAAACCTTCACAGAATTGGCGACAGGGGAAGTGTTTACCATGGCTGCTAACCATTTTAAATCTAAGAGTGGACCAAGAGCAGGTCAAAATCCTGATCCTCGTGATTTAGATCAAGGAGATGGTCAAGGTTTTTGGAATTACACTCGTACTCAAGCTGCTGAAGCTATGGTAGATTGGTTAGCAACTGACCCCACCAACAGTGGTGATCCTGATTTCTTGATTGGGGGAGATACCAACACCTACGCTCACGAAGACCCCTTAACCGCTCAAGAAGCAGCGGGTTATACTCCTTTATTCCCCAAAGAGAGTTATTCTTTCGTTTTCCGAGGTCAAGCAGGCTCTCTAGACCATATGCTAGCTAATGATAGTATGCTAGAACAAGTAACAGGAGCGACAAAATGGCATATTAACGTTGATGAACCCAATGCTTTTGAGTATAGTCAAAGATTTTTTGCCCCTGATCCTTTCCGATCTGCTGACCACGATCCCCTAGTTATTGGTTTAGACTTAACATCAACTCCTACCACACCAGAATTCCCTACTAACGTTTCTGGGACAAGTGGTGATGATAACTTTGATAGTGAATTACCAGGTGAGTCTGGTTTTATTGGAGATAGTCAAAACCTCTTTACAGGTAGTGGTAACGATACCGTTGATGTTTCTCTAGCTGTAGGTGGTAATCGCATCGACTTAGGCTCAGGAGATGATCTGATTTTTGCAGGTAGCGACAATCGTATTCTCGCAGGTTCTGGCGATGATATTCTTTTCTTAGGTAATGGTAATGGTAATAATGTAGTTACTGGTGGTCCTGGAGCTGATCAATTCTGGTTAGTTACCGATACAGGTGCTTTACCAACTAATTCCAACATCATCACCGACTTTACCCCAGGTGAAGATGTCATTGGTTTTGCTAACACTGAGTTAAGTTTTGCTGATTTAACCTTGTCTCAAGGAATTGTTAATGGTCAAACTCGTACCACTGTTAACGCTTTAGGTGAAGAGTTAGCTATTTTACTCAATGTTTCTACAACTGAGTTAAGCGCTGCTAATTTTGTCTTTGCTTAATTGATTTAGGGCGATCGCTTTTAAGATCGCTCTTTTCTTACAGTACTTTATGGGTATAAGAATGTTGTTTAATATTATCTTCATTACGTACCACGTTAACTGCATTAAGTACACGTTTACGCTCTAAAGAATAGTTAAAATCATCTTTTTTAGTTCCTAGGGGGATATATTCTTGAGCTTGAGGACGACTTTTATAAGTACGAATCGCAGCGATCGTCCTAGGGATAAAATCATCACATAATTGGGTTGTTTCGGGAAATTCTGCAGGAATTTGCACATTTTCTCCGATGATAAAATCTTTAACTAGTATGGCACAAGCGAATTGATAAGAGGTGGGAGTACCTTTGATGATGGTTTCTAAAGCTGCTGAGGGAATAGGTTCGATGATTTCTACTTGGTGATATTCCCCATCTTCTTTGAGGAAGCAAGTGCTTAACCCTAAAACACAATAGTCTTCACTGGTTATATCTTGGGCTTGACTCAGCAAACTAGTGACTGTCATTGGTAAAAGTCCTAAATTAAATTATTCTTCTATTTTACTTGTTAAGGTAATTATTGATTTGTGCAACAGAAAGGTTAAGAGTCATCGCTATTTGCTCTTTCGTTAATCCTAAAGCTTGTAAACGTGGTATAGCTTGGATAATAGTTTGTTCGGCTTGTTGACGAGCTAATCTTTCTTGTTGAGATTGCAACTCGGCTTGTTGACGAGCTAATTCTATTTCTTGATAACTAGGGAGATATTTTTGAGTTTT
>RECR01000117.1 GCA_007693955.1 Gloeocapsa sp. DLM2.Bin57 | reverse complement strand
AAGAGGATTAAGTACGGTGGGGCACATCGGAACTAACGCTTGGGGAGAGGAGACCTCTACTTTAATTGAAGCAATTCAGTTAAAGCAAGTTACCTCATTGAACCAAGAATCCCCATCCTTTTAGGGTGGGGAGTGTCAATAATCAGTTTATCAGCAATAACCATGTTCAAATTCTTAAAACAGCTGCCTCGTATTATAGGCTTAGGTTCGTTAGTATTGCCTCTTAGCCTTATAGCTAATCCCGCTTTCGCTTTTATGGATCAATTGGGAATAGTCAGAAGTACTTATAACCAAAAACAATGGGCAGAAATTACTAGTCGTCTCAATTTAATGAATATCGACTATTGTATTTTAGACGCCGAGGAGTTGCAGTCAGCGGCAGATCTAGATAATGTCAGGGTTTTACTCTTACCTAACGTTGAAAATATCACCTATGCTCAAGCTAGATCTTTAGAAACTTGGATGTTGCAAGGAGGACGAGTAATTGTTACAGGTCCTACGGGTAACCTCGCTAATAGAGAAGTAAGGGAGCAGTTACAATCTCTATTTGGTGCTTCTTGGGACTATGCTCTACCAGTTGCTACTAAATTACAACCCCAAGCAGAGCAAGCTTGGATTAGCTACGATGGTTTAACCGCTAATCTCCAAGGAGGAGTACTCCAACTTAATCAAGAGTTACCTAGTGAAACAGCAGCAGTCTGGTCAGCAGATGGAGCACCTCCTGCGGTTATCTTTAATGATAGTGCTATTTTTATAGGTTGGCGTTGGGGAGTAGATGCTGTATCTTCGGCAGCTACGGATATAGCATGGCTAACTGCTGCCTTAAATTATCACGGTCAATATATTAGTACTACTAGCACCAGAGTAGATCCTCAACCCTGTAACCCAATAACAGAGAGAGATGTTCTCTTTCCTGATGTGCTGCAAAAACAAAATAGCAAAACTGAGTCAGAATCCGTTCACATTGAGCAGATGCAAGGGATGAATCAAGAGTTAGAAGGGTTAATCGCTCGTTATCAAACTACCCTCAATATGATAGAAGCTCATAATTCTAGCCTGGATTTATCTACTACTCAAATAGTCATAGATAATTTAAATAACGATCAACCAACTCAACTAGCGATCGCCCCTCAAGAGGAAATATACAGCAGTAAATCACATCAAGTTTTAGCAGAAGCAAAAAAAAAACATCAGCAATTTCTAGAACTAATTAGACAACAGGAGTACCAAAAAGCTAGACAACAATGGTATCAAACACGTAATTTATTGCTTAACAACTATCCTACCGATCGCCTGCTAGCTCAACCAGAGGTGAGAGCGATGTGGGTAGATCGTGGTACAATTGTTAAAGCAAAATCCCCCCAGAATCTAGCGAGAATCTTCGATCGCATGGCAGCTTCTGGGATTAATACAGTTTTTTTTGAAACCCTTAACGCTAGTTACCCCATTTACCCTAGTCGTGTTGCACCTGAACAAAATCCTCTAATTAAAGGTTGGGACCCCTTAGCAACCGCGGTTAATCTTGCTCATGAACGAGGAATGGAGTTACACGCTTGGGTGTGGGTATTCGCCGCGGCTAATCAAGCCCATAATCGCATCAGCGATCGCCCTATTGATTATTTAGGTCCTGTACTTTCCCTTCATCCTGACTGGTTAATCAGAAATAGACAGGGAGATCCTTTTGACTATAATACTCAACAAAAAAAAGCTTTTTACGATCCAGCTAATCCCGAGGTTCAACAATATTTATTATCGGTTTTAAATGAAATTAGCAATAACTATCAAGTAGATGGTATTCATTTAGATTATATTCGTTATCCTTTTCAGAATCCAGACATTAAACAATCTTCTGGTTATGGTAAAAAGTCTCGACAACAATTCCAAGCTTTAACGGGAGTAGATCCTCTTAATATAGACTCTAAACACCCCCTTTGGTCTGATTGGAACGATTTTAAGATTAATCAAGTTAATAATTTTGTCTTTACTGCTTCTCAACAGTTAAAACAAGACCGACCTGATTTAATCATCTCTACTGCGGTTTTTCCCCTTCCTAAAGAACAAAGATTAAAAACTATCCAACAACATTGGGAATATTGGGCGGAGAATGAATGGGTAGATTTAATCGTCTTAATGAGTTATGGCTTAAATAATGAAGAATTAACTTTAACTACCAGTCAGATTCTTGAAAATAATCAAGGCAATTCTACTTTAATTATTCCAGGAATTACTATTAATAATTCTGAGTTAGTAACTATCGATAGAATGCAATTATTGCGCAATATTTCTCCAGATGGTTATGCTTTATTTGCTACAGAAAATTTTACACCTAGTTTAGAAAGAATATTACGAAAAACCCAGGGAAATGTTGAGCAACCTCTTCCTTATCGCCAACCCTTTCAAACTTTATCTCAACGTTATCAGGGATTACAGAGAGAGTGGAGTTTTTTAATCTCTCAAAATGAATTGGTCATGGATACCAAAACTATGCAAGAGTGGAGTAAACAGGTGGACTCTCTCGCTGCTAGTTTAGATCGTTTAGCAGAAGATCCCTCGCGTAAAAATTTATTAACCGCACAGATTCAACTATCTGCTTTTCGGAGAAGATTTGACTATTGGATGTGGGAACATCAGTCTGATAATATTTACCAGGTGAAAGCTTGGCAACATCGTTTAGCTAGTTTAGAAAAATTACTTAACTATGGTTCAAGAGCGATGTAAATTTTCCCTCAGTAATCTTATGGTGAATTAAGCATCGATAGAGACTTAAATTCAGCTATATTGATTCAAAAAGTGGGGTTGGGCATCGCCTCACGAAAAAACGGTCAATCATCTTCTCAGGTGAAAGACAAGAAGCCTACACTGTAATCTAGGATTCAGTGTGGGAATATGTCACGTAAATTGTGCTTAATGTGATCTTAAAATACTTATGAGTCAACAACACCCAATTATCGTAGTTATGCACGGAGATCAAACGGGAGAAGAATTACTTCTTCAGTCTCTGAGAGTTTTACAACCCTCCGTGATACGTCAACCTTTAGAATTCCAAGATTTTGATTTAAGTTTAGAAAATCGTCGCGCTACTAATAACGAAGTTGTCAAAGCTTGTGCAGAAGCTGCGGTGCTTTCTGGACTTTCTCTCAAAGCTGCTACCATTACTCCAGAAATTCCAGGAGACGTAGGGAGTCCTAATGCTATTTTACGGGAAAAATTAAACGCACAAGTCATTCTGCGAACAGGGCGTAGAATTCCTCGAATTACCCCTATCGCTGGTGTTTATTCCCCCATCGCTATTGTCAGAATGGCGGTAGATGATGCTTATGGGGCTAAAGAATGGCGAGAAACTACCCCCGATGGTGATGAAATCGCCTATCGCACTTCTAGACTGTCTCGTCGTGTTTGTCGTTCTGTAGCTGAGTTTACATTTCAATACGCTAGACGTACAGGTGCTAAGGTCTTTGGAGGTCCTAAATTTACTGTTAGTGCTACCTATGAGGGTATGTTCAAAGAGGAGTTAGACGAAGCTGCTAAGCGTCACCCTGACGTTAATTATCAACCTTTACTCATTGATGCTACCTTTGCTTTGTTATTGCAAACTAGTGGAGAGTCTTTGGTAATTCCCGCTTTAAATAGGGATGGGGATTTATTGTCAGATATGGTGTTGCAAATGTACGGTAGTATAGCTGGCTCAGAGAGTATTGTTCTGGGATTTGATGATCAAACTAACCAAGTTAAAACTGTTATGGCTGAAGCTCCCCATGGTACAGCACCCGCTCTCTTTGGTAAAAATATCGCTAATCCTATGGCGATGATTCTAGCAGGAGCCGCACTATTAAGTTATGTCAATACTCCTGATGCTGATAAAGCTTCTCGCGCTATCTATGAGAGTGTCTTTGAGAGTCTTTATGATGGTTGCGCTACTCCTGATTTGGGGGGAAGAATGACTACTAGTGAGTTTACTGATGAGGTTATTCGTCGTGTTAAAAGTAAGTTAGAAGCTTGGGCTGTTTTAGGTACAAGTTAATTTATAGTAGGGATTAGGGGGAACGGTGGAACGGAATTCCTTTCTTCCTTTCTTCGGAATTCTCTCCATTCTCCCCCTCTCGGAAGCTCCCTACTCCCTACTCCCTTCTCTCTTCCCTTTATTGTAGAATTGCTTCTAGTTGATTTTGTTGCCAGAGATTGAGATACAAACCCTGAGTTTGTAATAATTCTCGGTGAGTACCTATTTGCACTATTTTACCATGATCCATTACTAAAATGCGCTCGGCGTTCATCGCTGCTGCTAGTTGGTGAGTGATGAAAATCACCGTTTTACCACGAGTATTACTAAAATTCTCTAAAATCTGTGTCGCTGTTTGATTATCCACACTAGATAGGGCATCATCTAGGATTAAAATAGGTGCATCTATTAGTAAAGCTCTCGCTAAAGATGTTCTTTGGCGTTGTCCTCCTGATAGTGTGATTCCTCTTTCTCCTACTATGGTCTGATATTGTAGGGGAAAGTTTAAAATCTCATTGTGAATTTGTGCTTGTTTAGCTGCATAGATAACCTCTGAACTGTCTATCCAAGGTTTACCATAGCGGATATTATCCTCAATAGTTGTACTAAATAAGTAACTTTCTTGGGGTACGTAGGCGATCGCCCTACGCAAATCTTCTAATCTAATCTTAGTGATATCTTGACCATCTAAAAATAGTTGACCTGATTCGATTTCTAATAGTCTTGGAATCCCATTAGCTAGAGTAGATTTACCTGCTCCTACAGAACCAACTATGGCTATAGTTTCTCCTGCTTTAATAGTAAAATCCAACTTATCTAAGACTGGTTTTTCACTACCAGGATAGGTATAACTGAAATTAATGGCGGTTATTTCTCCTCTTACTTCATCTAAGGGAAGATCAATAGCTTCTGGGTCATTTACTATTTTTGGTTTAACTTGTAAAATAGCCTCTATCCTATCGATACTTACTTTACCACTTTGATAAGAAGTTATGGTAAATCCTAATAAAGCTGTGGGGAAAATTAATCTTTCTACAAAAATAATTAAGGCGACAAAATCTCCTATAGTTATTAACCCTGTATTGATGTTTCTGACACCATAACTTAACAGTAAAATCAAACTAATATAAGAAATAGCCTCAATAACTGGAAATAATAAATTACGGGTTCTGGCTAAATTTAAATTAGTAGTTAATAACTCTTGATTGCGTTCATTAAATGCTTTTCGTTCGTGTTCTTCTTGAGCATAAATTTTAATCAGAGCAATTCCGCTAATATCTTCTTGGACTAATTCACTCAGATAAGATAGTTTTTGCTGGACTTTCATCTGGAGAAAACCAATTTTTTTGCTAAACTGTATAACAGCAATAACCATCAAAGGATAAACGGAAATACCTATTAAACTCAGGTTAAAATCAATCGAGAGCATTACTGGTAAAGTTAAACCATAAGCAAAAATAGTATTAGCTATTGATAGTAATGAAAACCCAACTAAACGACGAATATTATCTATATCATTGGTGGCTCTACTAATTAAGTCACCTGAAGATTGAGTAGCAAAATAACCAGGTTCAAGAGTCAACAGATGTTCAAAAACTCTTTGTTTTAAATCAAATTCTATTTGACGACCTACCCCAAACAAAACTATCCGAGAATAAATCCGAACTAACCACATTATTGTTGCTAATCCCATCACTCCAATAACATAGATAGAAAGCTGATTAACCGAAAAAGTTGTTTCCAGTTTATTAACACTATCTCTAATTAAAAGAGGTATGTAGATACCAATAGCATTGACTAACAGTAAGGTTAAAACTCCTATGGCAACTTGTCGCCAATAGGGTTGCAAATATTCTCCTAGTTTTCGTAAGCTAGAGTTGGTCATTAGTTGAGATATTAAATCAAGATATCCTGATCATAGCAGATTTTGTAAAGTTTTGTTACATTTGTTCAGATAAGTCTTAAGTAAGACATAAGTTTTTAGTGACATACTCCTACACCGAATCAAAGATTACGCTGTAGGCTTCTTGTCTTTCACCTTCAGAGATGATTGACCGTTTTTGAGTGAGGCGATGCCCATCCCCACTTTTTTAATTA
>RECR01000116.1 GCA_007693955.1 Gloeocapsa sp. DLM2.Bin57 | reverse complement strand
TAATTAAAAAAGTGGGGATGGGCATCGCCTCACTCAAAAACGGTCAATCATCTCTTAAGGTGAAAGATAAGAAGCCTACACCATAATCTTTGATTCGGTGTAGGAGTATGTCACATAGAGATAAATAGCATCTTACATTAAATTAAACAAAATAGTAGCCCGTTTAACCCCATCTTCACTTCCTAAGCTAGTGAGAGTTAAAGAGTGTAAATGTTCAAACAATGGTTTAGCAGATAATTCCACTACACGTAATAGAGGAAACTGTTTTCTGAGAGTTTTTCCTCCGGTTTGCCAATCTAGATAAACATAACCCTCATTAGGTGAAGGGAGCGAATTAACAATTTGTAACCAATCCTCACTCTTGATTAAAGGATTTTCTACCGCAGCCAGAGCCTGAGAAAGAGCTTCTAGAGAAGAACTCAAAATCTCATAATTACCTATGGTTGTATGAACTCCTTTCACTTGAGTATCGAGACGAAAAGAATTATTAAGGGATTGATTAGCTTGACTTAAGCGCGACCAAACTACAGTATTATGGTCAAAAATAGGAATATTACTAACGCTGTTGCCTTGAGCTAAGGCTAAATCATCTAGACGTTTAATTGCTGCTTGAGAATCAACATTATCAACCTTTTGGGCGATGAAAATCCAGTCATTAGTTCTTTTTCCTGGTAGAGGTAATAACCCAAGAGCGTATTCACCCTGCACCCAACTAAAAATATCTTGGGGTAAGTCTAATTCTGGGAAAGCTGTAACTAAGTTCTCTAGAATTGGTTTTAAAATCGGACTAAAAGTATTGTTATTGTCTGGGGAATCTTCACTAGTTAAAGATATCCAAAGCTCGTTTAAATTGCTTCCGGCGATCGCTACTACGCTTTCTGGGGGCAAATAATTCAAAGCTCCTACCCCTTGAGGTAATAACTGATTCTCCAGGTTAGTTTCATTCATTCCTAATACAGCAGTTTGGGCGATTAATCCTTCTGGTTTGAGGGAAATTGTCGCAGTGAGTAACTTATCTACTTGGGGTGTATCTGTAAAGGGTTGTTTACTCACCCAAGCTGAGAAGGCCGGAAGATTCAGATAAATTACCCCAATGCGAGGATCTACTAAAGAATTAACAGCTTGTTGATAATTAGGATTGTTTGGCAAACTCAGATTAGTTGCTTGAACATTATTAATCGCATCCTTGAGCACTTTAGGATGATTAGCGAATAAGACGTATTCTCCCACTACTGCACTCGCTGCTATATTAGTTTCTGTTAAGGGTAATTTAGGTCTTTGGTAGATGATATTATTGCCCTTATATTGCTCAAAGACTAAATCAGTTGTACCTGATAAAGCTCTTTTAGAGTAAGACGCTTGGAGAAACGAGCGCGCTTGCTCTGCATCTTTAGCGGTAGCTACTAATAAATAACCAGGTTTAAGACCGTTATCAGGATTACGATCAAAATCATCGGAAGTCACCGCTAGAGTTATTTCTTCTCCTAACCAATCCTTTAAGTCTTGGTCATAGTCTAGACCAAAATTGGCTAATAAACCCTGTTTGATTTGTTGTAATTCTTTTTGTCCTTGACGCCCTTTTCCTAGGGGTGATTTAAGCTTGACTAGACTTTCGAGACGCTCAGGGTTGACTAATAAAGATACCATTACTGGTGCTTGTCGAGGTACAAAAACCGCAGCAGAAGGTTGTTGATCTACTCCTCCTTCTAGGAGTTGTAAGACACTGCGATTGACAATCCAATTAAAACTAGTGACGGCGATCAAGATAATAGCGATCGCTCCTACTATAGTTAGAATAACCGAACGTAGTTTCATCTAATGTTTTCTGATAAATTCCACTCTATTGAAGTAACCATGATTTTCAAATCATGGATTCTAGTCGTCAAGTTCCGACTGGATAAATCCACCTCTTCCCTTGTTAACTTATGAGATTTTCACCTAACTTGGTGCCCTTCAACCGACACCTACATCCCTCGATTTGACAATAATAATTACCAAACTGTGGACTTACTTGAGGTTATCATGGCTTGTCAAGAGTGGTTGTACTTAATTAAAGCTAGAAATCACTACTTTTTGCTGTGTTGCTCGCCTGTTCCATAGTCGTAAGAATATATATATCTCCGTCTCTTACTGGCTGGGATTACACCATTACTAGCAAAATATCAACATGACCAACCTTGTTCTTACTCACAAAATAAATAATAACATGATTATGGACACAACGGGTTAAAACCCTGATCGCTCGACTACCATTCGTTAAAATAGATGGCTAACCTCGCTTTTTATCGGTTTAACTCTAAATTTTGACTCTCACTAATCTTATACCTTCCCAAGGGGGGATTTTTCCTGTTTTTCGTTGTTCTAAAAGTAAAAAAGCACTATATACCTTCAATACCTTTTCTTGTTGCTCATAATATTCTTGTTGTAACTTTTTAGACTTTTTGTTAGACAGGTTACTATTAGTATAATCTATTTGAGAGAGCCAATACCAACAAGCGCTAATCAATAACAAACAATAACGAGCTACTGTATGATTATTTTGCACTAGAAAACATTTTAAACAGTCCATAGCTAATTCAATCTGTTTTTGACGTTGTTGGTGTTGTGATCTCGTTAAAGCGATCGCTTGTTCTAACTCTCTAGTTAAATGAGTTACCTGTTTCAACTCTAAACTCGCTATACTATTAACGGATTGTTGAAAATCTTGGTTATTTAAGAGAGACTTGGTCAATTCCGAGACTAAATCTCCTGTTAATAAACTAGCAAAATTACGGGTTTGCAGTAATAACCGTTCACGATAAGTAGCTAAATAATGGGCTAAATCTAACTCTGTGGTTAATTCTTCTTTTAAGCCAATATCGATATCTCGCACTACATCTAAGTCTAATACTACATCTGAATCAAAGCTTAAATTACGTTCTAATTGCGCTGCTAATTCCCGTAAACGTTGAAAAATCTGGTTTTGTTCGATAATCAGTTGTTGTTGAATTTCTACCCCAAAAGCTTGGACTCTATTTAATTCTTGTACTAAATCTCTGGCTGATTGTCTTATTTGTTCCCTAATTCTTTTCAGAGAGTGATTGCGTGCGCGAACCCGATTATTAGTTAAACTATATTTTTGGGAATAAAATTGAGAGCGATCGATAGTAAGGATTAAATCAATATCTAATTTAGAGATGGACTCTAACAGAAAAATCAACCCATCAACGCAGTCTTGAAGACAACTAAACTCTAAAGAATGAGCATAAGTCCCTTGCCAAATTTGCCATTGTTGCTGACTAATTCCACCAATAACAAAATTTTCTGCTTCTTTACACCAATAGCCTATAGATTCTGTAATGATACTTTGATTGGCTTCTGTTAAAGTCGGTAACCGATATTTAAATGTATCGAATTTTTGCTCATTTAACCAAGTACAAAAGGCGATCGCGTCTTCAGGTTTAATCCCTGCGATCGGTAATTTAGCCATACCTGGTTGAAAATGGGTATGTTCCCAATGAAAGGGTTGCCGATTACTATGTGTTTCTTCTAAAAACAATTGATATTCAGCACAAGTAATTAAGTCAGTATCAATTTCACAATTACTATTAATCAAACGCCACGACATATTTTAATCGCCTTGATAAGTACACCTTTGCTGCTAAACGAGCAATATCAGGATCGTTAGATTCTAAAGCTGCATCTAACCAGTTTTCGATTCTTTTTTTTAACTCTACATTGTATTGTTCTCCTTCTTCCCAACAATCATAAGCTAGATTAAGGGTGACAAAATTTCTCTTATTCCAAGCTGCTAGAATAATTTTACTAGTATCTTTACTTCCTGCATAGAGACGAATTGCTTCACTCCACCAAGGTTGGTCAATATTATTGATTAAAATCTGTTCTTGATTAGTTAGTTTAATCTCAGCTACTGTTAAATATTCTTGAAAACTAAGATGAATAAATTGATAGAGTTTAGCTGAGACCTTTTGAATTAATCCTGTGACATTTTCCAGATATTGTAAAAATTGTATTGGAGCTTCTTTAGCTTCAACTATAGCTAGAAAAGATTCACTAATAATTGTTGCTCCTTCTTCTAGAGTAAATTGGACTTTATGCTGACACATTAACTCTAGAGCTAATTTTTGTAAAATCAACTGTATTTGTTTACTTTCTAGGTTATATAAACTAGGAATTCCTTTAGCTTTAGGTCTATTTATTAGTAACAATCTACATATTTCTTTATACAATTCTACTCGTTTTTTTAGTATCAAGCTAGGGTTTTCCGCAAAAAAAGCCATAAAAGTTAATAAGAGAGGATTAGACGCCATTAAAGCAAAAGGGGGATAGGTAGTGATAACTTTATGAACAAGTATCGCTTTTTTTAGAGCTTGTTGTTTAATTAAATTTCCCTCTAAATGAGCTTGTTTAAATAATTCTTTTTCTAAATAAAATTGCTCTAAAAATTGTTTAATATCTTGAGATTTATATGGTTGAATTTCTAAACAAATAGTCGTTGTTTTTAACGGATAATTTAAATAACTATAGGGTCTAGATGTAATAATATAACAAGTTTCTGGATATAACCCCATTTGTTCGTCTAACCATTTCCCAACGCTGCGACGTTCACTAGCATTGACAATCTCGTCTAAACCATCTAACATTATTAGACATTTTCCTGAGCTTAATTTCTGTTCAAACCATTCTACAGAGGGATCTAATTTTAGACTAGATTCTCTTTTAATAACAGTAGTAATAATTTGAGCTATAGTAATATCAAGGTTATTAATAATTAATTTGCGAATTTGACGCAAGGATAACAGCACCGGGATTAATTTAGGAGCTTTTTCGTATTCTTCCCGTTGATTACCTTGAGCGTATGTCAAGGTTAAGTATTCTAAGAGTATGGTTTTACCCGTACCTGGAGCAGATAATAAAAGTATCCGTCGATAAGTGGGCTCTGTTTCGATTTTAGCTAAGAAATCCCAAATGGAGAGAGATGAGATAGTATCTTGTTGTTGAATTAATGCTGAGGAAACTTCTGTGGGATTTTTAACCACTAAATGAGGTAAAATATAAACCTTGTCTAGCTCTAGAGTAATTCGTCCTAAATCCGTTGAACCCTGTACTAGGTGAGTGCGATAAGCGGCAATCAATGTCTTATAATATGATTCTTGAAACTTAGCATTACTGTTCCATAACATTGCTTGGCTTTCTCTCTTCAGGACCTAGATCATAGTTATCTATATTCTCAATTTTGGCACAATATCACTCAGAGTAGGAGTTATCGTTTATGCTTTTAGCTTGGCAATTTCAATCCCCGGGTCCAATTATTTGGGAAATAGGACCACTTACGATACGATGGTATGGTTTGTTAATCGCTACTGCTGTGTTGATTGGGGTTAATTTATCACAATATTTAGCCAAAAAAAGACAGGTAAAACCAGAATTAATCGGAGATTTGGTGATTTGGTTGATAATCGCCTCTATACCCATGGCTCGTATGTATTACGTTTTATTTAAATGGCAAGAATACGCCCTTAATCCAGGACAAATTGTGGCGATTTGGCGAGGAGGAATCGCTATTCATGGAGCGATAATCGGTGGTACACTAGCTACAATGATTTTTGCTCGCCTTAATCGAGTGTCTTTTTGGCAATTAGTAGATATAGTTGCTCCTTCATTAATTTTAGGTCAAGCGATCGGAAGGTGGGGTAATTTCTTTAATTCGGAAGCTTTTGGCGCCCCCACTAATTTACCCTGGAAGTTATATATACCTCCTGTTAATCGTCCTGTCAATTATCTAGAGTATGAGTATTTTCATCCCACGTTTTTATATGAGTCTTTGTGGAATTTGGGGGTTTTTGCTTTATTGATGTGGTTATTTTTTTGGGGTTTAAAACATTCATCACGTTTAAAGGTGGGAACAATTGCTCTAGTCTATTTAATCGCTTATAGTAGTGGTAGGGTGTGGATTGAAGGGTTACGTACTGATAGCTTGATGTTAGGACCATTACGTATCGCTCAAGTTGTTAGTTTAGGAGCGATCGCTTTAGGTATTTTCGGCTTAATTTGGTTATATTTTTTAAAATTGTCTTTACCCGATGTCTCTAAAAATCCTCAAATTCAACAAGATTGATTGAGTATAATAGGTAAGCTCAAACTTAAGGGATAGAAACATGACAACGATCGCACTCCAGGGTAAAGCAACCATTTCTATGGCGATTAATGGAGAGCCTGTAATAATTGAAGTTGATGGTAATAATGCTCCGATTACCGCAGGTAATTTTGTTGATTTAGTAGATCGTGGAGTGTATGAAAACACCCTATTTCACCGCGTTATTAGTGAACCTCAACCATTTGTCGCACAAGGAGGAGACCCCCAGAGTGCAGATCCTGATACACCTTTTCAAGTATTGGGTACGGGTGGTTTTATTGATCCAGTTACAGGAGAAAGACGCAATATACCTCTAGAAATTAAACCCGAAGGTGCAGATAGACCAGTATATAATCAAGTCTTACCTGAAGGGGTAGAACCCCTGTTAAAGCACGAACAAGGTGTAATCGCTATGGCGCGAGCTGACGCACCTGATACGGCTTCAACACAATTTTATTTTACCCTAGATAGGTTAGAGTTTCTCGATGGTGTTTACGCTGTTTTTGGTGAGGTAGTAGAAGGTTTTGAGGTAATCCAACAGATTGAGGATATCTCCACAGAAGAAGATCTATCTCCAGAGGAGTTTCGCGCTAAAGCTGCGCAAATATCTGATGTAGAAGTTGTCGAGATTGATTCGATGTTAATTACTGGTACAAGAGGGAATGATACTCTCACAGGAACGTCTTTTGACGATCGCATTTTGGGATTACAGGGTAACGATGTTATTGATGGGGGTAATGGTAATGATACCCTGATTGGTGGTCCTGGTAATGATTTATTGCGAGGTGGTAGAGGTAGCGATCGCCTTTTTGGAGGTCCTGGTAATGATACCTTGATTGGAGGTGGAGGAAACGACTATCTCAACGGAGGATCAGGCAGAAATCGCTTAATAGGAGGACCCGGAAACGATCGCTTTGTGGTTGGTTTAGATGGGTATGCTGCGATTATGGATTTTGAACCGAATCAAGATTTAATCTTAATCCCTTTAGCAGATCTCGATCGCAATCTCAATCCAGGTAGATTACTTCCAGGACGTTTTCATGTTGGTTCTGAACCTTCTAACCGATTACAACGCATTATTTACGATCCAACCGATGGTGTACTCAGTTATGATCCCGATGGTAGTGGTGATAGAGGTTCGAGACGAATCGCTAGATTAATAGGTAGTCCCGAACTGAGTGTAAGTGATATTAGGATTATTTAAGTACTTCTGCGTCCTAAGTCATAAACCCCAGAAGCTACACAAGCGAGAATACCTACACTAATTCCCCAACTTTGACCGAGACTGACGTTAACTCCATAGTTCATTAAGCCTCCTAGAATTAAAAAGGGGATAATACTAAATAGAGAAGCGTAAAAGGCGTTTTGTGCTTCTCTAGCTTGACGGGTTTTTTCAAATTCTCTAACTGAGATATAAAGCGATCGCTCAGCAAAATTGAACCAGCGATTTAACTGTTGGGTTACCCATTCTCTGAGTGAACCAAATCCTAAATATAACGCTAAAGCCCAGAGAGAAGTACCTGCGATAATTACTTTATCTAAGGAAAATGACCAGGGTATGATTTCGTTGAGCATATGTTGATTGATGATTTAAGTCTTTATAAATTTTAACTTATAGGGAAGAGAGGGGGAGAGGGGAGAAGGGAGAGAGAGGAATGAACAATGTAGAATGTGCGAAAAAATAATTAATTCTTAATTCTTAATTCGCGCATTTGGAATAACCCCTAACCCCGAACTCCTCTACTCCTCATTCCAGAGAGATTTCTGTTCAGCTGCTTTAAGTTGAGGTCGTGGTTGCATTGTATAAATATCTACTTTATCTGTACTCCTGCGTTGAGAGACACTTTCTTCACTAGTATTAGCTGCAATTATTTCATAGAGAATCGCTAATTGAGATTGTTTACTTTTGCGTAAAATGCGACCAAGACGCTGAATATATTCTCTAGTAGAACTTGTCCCTGAGATAATAATAGCGATTTTGACATCAGGAACGTCAACTCCTTCGTTTAATACGTGAGAAGTGACTAAGGTTTTGTATTCTCCTGAGCGAAAACGTTCTAAAATAGCGTGACGTTCTTTAACTGGAGTTTGATGGGTTATCGACGGAATTAAAAATTCTTGAGAGATTCGATAAACCGTAGCGTTATCATTGGTAAAAATTAATATAGATTCGGGGTAATGTTGAGTAATCAAATCAGCGAGCATTCTTAATTTACTCGGGGTTGCTGCGATAATTTCTTTACTTTCTCGATGAGCTAACATCGCGCGACGTCCTGCGCTTGAGCTAGCACTAGCTTTAATGAATAATTGCCAACCATTGAGATTATTTAGGGAGATATTGGACTGACGAAGGAAATCATTACGGATTTTTAAGGCTTGTGCGTATTTTTGGCTCTCTTGTTGGGATAATTTAACTTTGATTTGGACGATTTTATAATCAGCTAAAGCAGTTGTGGCTAATTCTTGGACACTTTTACGATAGATAACAGGACCAATTAAAGTTTCTAAATCTCGATGATTACCGTCACTTCTTTCGGGAGTAGCGCTTAAACCCAGACGATAGGGAGCGATCGCTTCTTCTGCGATAACTCGAAAAAATTGTGTGGGTAAATGATGACACTCGTCAAAAATTAATAACCCGTAGAGATTGCCTAAATACTGTATCTGATTAGCTGCGCTATGATAGGTGGCGATTAAGATAGGAGTGCGATCGCACTCACCTCCACCGAGTAACCCCACTTCTATATCAGGGAACATCGCTATTATTTTGGCGTACCATTGCTGCATTAAATCTAGGGTTGGTACAACAATCAAGGTAGAACGTGGTGTATCTTGTATTGCTAATTGTGCTATATAAGTTTTGCCAGCTCCTGTGGGTAAAACCACTATACCCCTTCTCCCCTGTTGTTTCCAAGCGTTAATAGCTTCGGTTTGATGAGGATAGGGGGTAATTTCTAGACAAGAGGTTAATTCTAAACTGGTAAATTGACTCGCTTCGTCGATAAAGGGTGTTTCTGTTGCTTGAAGAGATTCTACCAGGGAACGATAATAAATAGCAGGTACTCGAAATTTTTCTACGCGATCGTCCCAAGTAGCAAAGTCTAGCCACACTTTACCCCTTGGGGGTGGATGTAGGATTAAAGTGCCTCGTTGATAATATAGTTTTGGCAAACGCCCCATGATGATTTATAATAATTCTTGCATTTGCTCCCAAGTTAACCCCCTTTGTAGATAACGAGGTGTATCAGGTTGATAGGGTGCTTCTAAGCGATCGATATTGATTATTCTAGCATCAACAGGAATAACTGGTATATCAGGATCAAAAGCAGTCTGACTGGTAAGAGAACTAGAAAACCCTTTATAAATAACTATTTGTTCCTGGATTTGATCTACTTCGATAGTGACGATCAAGACTTCTTGGGGATGTAAGAGAGTGTATTGTTCTAGTTTTTGTCCATTAGACATAATATTAACCACTTTAGTCAGTAGAATAAATATAACCTGAATTAACTTAACGGGTAAAGTAGATGTTGATTTAATGAGAATTTATAGTTAAGCTAAAGCTAAAAATTATGAGTAGGAGGAAGAAACCATGAACGAGTTAACTATTCCCTCTGGTTCACGTAGTGAGCTGCGAGAATTAATCAAGAATCAACTACAAATCTTATTAGAACAAAAAAACTACGAGGGTGCTAAAGCATTATTATTACCCGTAAGGTCTGTAGATATAGCTGAAGCAATCGAAATGCTTCCCCCTTCTCTACAACTCATCGCTTTTCGTCTCCTTAAAAAAGCAGAGGCGATCGAAGTTTATGAATATTTAGATACTACAGTACAACAATTTCTGGTTGAACAATTTAAAGATCAAGAAGAAATAGAAATCATTGAACATATCTCACCAGATGAAAGAGCTAAGTTATTTGATGAATTACCACCCAAGATTGTTAGAAAATTAGTCTCCCAATTAAGTCCAGAAGAACGTCAAGCGACAGCACTTTTATTGGGTTATACTGAGAAAACTGCAGGGAGAATAATGACTCCCGAATATATTGCTCTGAAAAAAGATTTAACTATTATTCAAGCCCAAGAAAAAATTAAAAGTTATATCGATAAATCAGAGTTAAGTTATTATATATACGTCACGGATAACCAGAGAAAACTAGTCGGAATTATCTCTCTTAAAGATTTAATTGTTACTCCTTTTGATCAGAGTTTAGAGACAATCATGAATAGTGATATTGTCTATGCTTATACAGATACTAACCAAGAGGAAGTAGCTAAACTTATCCAACGTTATGATTTAATTGCTTTACCTATCGTTGATAAAGAGGAAAATCTTGTTGGTATTGTCACAATTGATGATGTTCTCGATATTTTAGAAGAGGAAACTACCGAAGATATCTATAGAATGGGTGCGGTTCAATCTGAAGGAGATAATTACTTTGATAATAATTTCTTTCAAATAGTCAAAAAACGCATACCTTGGTTGTTAATCTTACTATTGACTAACTCAGCTACTGTATTTATTATGAGTAATTACGAAGCTGTCTTAGAAGAAGTGGTCGCTTTAGCCTTTTTTACTCCCTTACTAATAGACGCAGGAGGTAACGTCGGTGCTCAATCTTCTACAGTAGTAATTAGAGGTTTGAGTACAGATGAACTTAAAAATAAAACGCCAATGCAAGTACTCATCAAAGAGTTAATTAGTGGGGGATTATTGGGGATAATTTTGGGGATTTTGGTTATTGTTGGGGTGTTGCTCTTTATGTCCTTTTTTACTAGTATAGATCCTGGTGTAGGTATCACTGTGGGATTAAGTTTATTCGCCATTACTATGATTGCTGCGGTTACTGGTGCAGGGTTACCCTTTATGTTCAATGCTATGGGTTTTGATCCTGCTTTAATGTCAGCACCTCTTATTACTACTGTTGTAGATATTTTGGGGATTTTGATTTACTTTAATGTCGCTAAAATATTCTTACTCAACAATTAGATTGTTATCTCTCTTCTAATAAATAATCCTGATACTTTTGTTTTAATTGTTCTGGTGAACAATCTGTAGTCCAATATTCAATTAAAGCTTTACCAAGAGACCAAGCTGTAGTTTCATTACTAGCACTTTGATCTAACAATAAGGGCCAAATAATCATTAAATCTAGGTTTCTACCTGGTTCTTCTAATAACTGGAATAATTCATAAACTAATTGTAACTTACCAATTACTACGGGTAGTTGTTCCACAGGTATTTGTTGAGCAAGTAATAAACCTAGTTGTGGTGAACCTGTAGATAAAGTGCTGATATAACTGAGAATAGGACTCTTGAGTAAAGCTGCTAACCCTTCTATACTAGACATCTGAAAGATATATTTATCGATGACTTTTGTACAAGCAGTAATACGAGCTTCGCGATCGCGTAAAAATCTCGCTAGACGTAATTCTTTGACTGGGGGTACAGATTCCATAATCTCTAGGGATAATTTCTCTATTCCCCAACTCTCCCGATGACTGGTTTTGTCTGTGGTGACTACGGGATAAAATTTCTCTACTAAATTAGCTAAAGATTCACGACGATAGGCGATCGCCTCTCTTATAGCTATTTCTTTAGGAAGGTTTCCTTGTTGCCAATCGTAGGGGGGATTCCATTCTCTGATAGGACGTAAGCGATCTACTTGAGTTACTACCATAATAATTGGGACTCGATTATCTGATGGTAACTGATTTAAAAACTCTACATCCATCTGTAAAGCAGGATCTAAAGCGGGATTTACTAATAATAACAAGTCAGCGGTACTAGCATATTCTAATACTTCTTCAGTATAGGCTTTCCCTTTTACTTGTTCGTAACCTGGACTATCCCAGAGAATTAATTTTTCTCCTTCTGGTGTATTCCATTGATAATTTTCAATTTTTGCGGTTGAGGGTAAAACATCTACTTGGGCTAATTCTGCTTGGAAGATAGTATTAATTAAACTACTTTTTCCCGCACCTGTTCTCCCTACTAAGAGAATTTTTAACTCTTGTTGTTCAATTTTAGTTTCGGGTTGAACCGTTTCTAAGACTTCTCGAATCGTTTGGCTTTTTTCGGGAGCAAGTTCTAATTGTTTAGCTGAATCTAGTAAGGTGTCTTGACTGTAAAGTTGTAGGGTTTTTTGACAGAGGTTAGAGAGAATAGCTTGTTTTAATAATTGACCTAGA
Organism: Gloeocapsa sp. DLM2.Bin57; assembly: GCA_007693955.1. Taxonomy (NCBI): domain Bacteria; kingdom Bacillati; phylum Cyanobacteriota; class Cyanophyceae; order Chroococcidiopsidales; family Chroococcidiopsidaceae; genus Gloeocapsa; species Gloeocapsa sp. DLM2.Bin57. The sequence continues at coordinate 5,594 of RECR01000116.1, read as the reverse complement.
TTAACTAATAATTCTTGATTAGCTTGTTCGGTATATTTTTTACTCATTTGTTTAGTTAAAGCAGTGACGGGATTTAATAACCATTGACCCCAACTCCAAGCTTGCCATAATTTACGCGCTGATGGTGAAAATTGTTGATAAATTTCATAACCTTGATAAGCTTGTCCTAAAGTTACTTGATTAAGTGCTGGTGTTAATTTTGCCATCAAGAGATCTAAATCATCGATCGTTCCTCTCATTAAACCATAGGCTTGGGGAATATAGATATTCAGAAAAGGATATTTAACCTCGGGATGATAAATATTAGCTATACCTACGATTAATTGTTGACAACGTCCCCAAAAAGGATTACTGTCTTGCCAAATAGGCGGATCTGTGAGAGAAGCTTCTAAGACTTCTTTGAGTACGGTTTGTACTTGAGTTAGTTTATCTTCTCCTGATGGTGGATTAGTACTTTGAATTTGACTATCAGCTATATCTGTTTTAATCTGATTAACAATACCTTCTAATTCTGCTATTCTGCTACTAGTCCATTTGACTAATAACCAACGCCACAAGAGGAAAATAAGTATAAATACAGCCCAAATCCAATTAACACCCCAACGATGAATAGAGGCACTAGCTGCGTATAAGATAAAGCTAATGACTGTTATTACTGGTATTGCGAGTACTATCCATTGCCATATTTTTAGTTGTTTCATTGTTCAAATAAGGGAGATTAGGGAGAAGGGAAAAGGGAAAAGGCAAGAGGCAAGAGTAGTACAATGTCTAGAAAAAATAGCAACTAACACCGTTCTACCGTTCCACCTAATACCTAACCCCTAACTCAGATTATTTAAGCATCTTGGTAAGCTTCCATACCTTGACAAGAACAGACTAGATTTCTGTCACCATAGGCATTATCAATACGACTAACCGTAGGCCAGTATTTATACTCTCTTGTCCAAGGTGCGGGATAAGCTGCTTCTTCCCGAGAGTAGGGATGTTCCCAAACAGAAGTTAGTAAGAATTCTGCGGTATGGGGAGCATTTTTTAGGGGATTATCATGACTATCGATTTTCTCTGATTCGATCGCTTCTATTTCGCGACGAATACTAATCATAGCGTCACAGAAACGGTCTAATTCTTCTTTGGATTCACTCTCTGTAGGTTCGATCATCATTGTACCCGCTACGGGCCAGGAAACGGTAGGAGCATGAAAACCATAGTCCATTAATCTTTTGGCGATGTCATCTACTTCTATACCCGCTGATTTTTTGACTAGACGTAAATCAATGATACATTCATGAGCTACTAAGTCAGATTTACCAGTAAAGAGAATTGGGTAAGCGTCTTTGAGACGATGAGCCATATAATTAGCGTTGAGAATAGCTACCTGTGTCGCTGCTTTTAAACCAGATGTTCCCATCATGGCTATATACATCCAGGAGATCGTCAGAATACTAGCACTTCCCCAAGGTGCCGAGGCGATCGCTCCTATTGATTGACTATTCACCGAGTCTGTTTCGAGAGGGAAATTTAATAAAGGATCTGGTAAAAAAGGTGCTAGATGAGCAGCTACACCAATAGGACCTACGCCTGGACCTCCTCCACCGTGAGGAATACAGAAGGTTTTATGTAAGTTTAAATGACAGACGTCAGCGCCATAATCTCCAGGACGACATAACCCTACTTGGGCGTTCATATTCGCACCATCGAGATAGACTTGTCCACCGTGATTATGGATAATCTCACAAATTTGCACGATTTCTGCTTCAAATACGCCGTGAGTGGAGGGATAGGTTACCATTAAAGCTGCTAACTCTTCACTGTGTTTAGTGGCTTTAGCTTCTAAATCTGCGATATCTATATTTCCCTGGCGATCGCATTTAATAGGTATTACCTTCATGCCACACATAACCGCACTAGCAGGGTTTGTGCCATGGGCTGATTCGGGAATCAAACAAACATGACGTTGATCGTCTTCCCGAGAGAGATGATATTGGCGAATTACTTGTAAGCCTGCGTACTCTCCTTGAGAACCAGCGTTAGGTTGTAGAGATACAGCAGCAAAACCCGTGATTTCTGCTAACCAAGATTCTAATTGTGCAAAGAGGATTTGATAACCTTGAGTTTGAGATAGAGGTGCAAAAGGATGAATCTGACCAAATTCTGCCCAAGTAACAGGAATCATTTCTGCTGTAGCGTTTAGCTTCATCGTACAAGATCCTAAAGGAATCATCGAGGTATTCAATGATAAATCTTTGGTTTCTAGTTGATGTATATAGCGTAATAACTCTGTTTCTGAGTGATAGCGATTAAATACTGCTTCGGTGAGATAAGCACTAGTTCTGATTAAAGATTCAGGTATAGAATCACTGACGGTTATCTCTTCTAGAGTAAAGGGTAATGTTGCTTCTCGAGCAAAAATGAGTAATAACTGTTCTACATCAGCAATGGTTGTGGTTTCATCTAGACTAATTCCTACTTTATCTGCTGCTAGGTAGCGTAAATTAATCTGATGTTTTTCGGCTTTAGTGATTAAATCTGCGGCATTACCTTCTAGGGTAATTGTATCAAAGAATAACTCTGAATCTAATTTATAGCCTAGACGTTTTAATCCCTCTGCCAAAATTAAGGTCAATTGATGTACTCTTTTAGCGATATTTTTGATCCCTTCAGGACCATGATAAATAGCATACATCGAAGCCATTACCGCTAACAATACTTGTGCTGTACAGATATTGCTGGTAGCTTTATCTCTACGGATATGTTGTTCTCTGGTTTGTAATGCTAAACGTAGTGCTCTTTTGCCTTGAGCGTCTTTGGATACTCCTACGATTCTCCCTGGAATACTTCTCTGATAAGCTTTACGCGTCGCTAAATAGGCTGCGTGAGGTCCTCCATACCCTAGGGGAACACCAAAACGCTGAGTACTTCCTACGGCGATATCTGCTCCTAATTCTCCTGGGGGTGTTAGTAAAGTCAGACTTAAAGGATCAGCGGCGATAGTTACTAAAGCTTTGCTTGCTTGGGCTTTTTGAATAAATTCTCTATAGTCGTAAATAGTCCCATCGGTAGCGGGATATTGTAAAATTGCCCCAAAAATTGCTTTTTCAAAGTCAAATTGACGATAATCGCCGATAATAATTTCTATTCCTAAAGGGTTAGCACGAGTTTTGAGTACTTCTATGGTTTGGGGATGACAGGTATTAGAGACAAAAAAAGCATTAGCTTTATTTTTAGCTAAACCATAACTCATACTCATGGCTTCAGCTGCTGCTGTTCCTTCATCTAATAGAGAAGCGTTAGCAATTTCTAACCCCGTTAAGTCGATAATCATGGTTTGAAAATTGAGTAAAGCTTCTAGTCTTCCTTGGGCTATTTCTGCTTGGTAAGGAGTATAAGCTGTGTACCAACCTGGATTCTCTAAAATATTTCTTTGGATCACACCAGGGGTATAACAGTTATAGTAGCCCATGCCGATGAAAGAACGAAAAACTTTATTTTTACTGGCGATCGCTTTCAATTCTGCTAAAGCATTAGCTTCACTTTGAGCTGGGGGTAACTCTATGTTATTCTCAAGCTGAATAGAACTAGGAATAGTCTGCTCAATTAGTTGTTCTAGACTAGAAAAGCCAATGACTTTGAGCATTTGCTCGATTTCTTGAGCATTTGGTCCTATATGTCGTCTAGCAAAAGAATCATGATTTTGACTATCTGTAGAAAGATTTTGACGGACAGCTATATTCATAGTTTTTACAGCACTAAAATAAAGTTACATTAAGACATCAGAATCTTCTGACGCCTTAATTTTTGATCAGAAGATTGGGTTTAAAATCTCTTGCTTTAGGAAGGCAATACATTTTTATTAATTTATGTTAAAATACTTTAAGCTAAAAAGTCAAGTATTAAGATGCTAGTTTAGGAAATAAGACAATTCAACCAAAATAATATTGAACCAAGAATCCCCACCCATTTAGGATGGGGATTGTCAATTTGTAACAAAGTATTTAGAAGTGTATCCGATCCTTTCCAGAAAAATCAGAAAATCTCTTCTTAATCATCTCCTTCTACTTGAGCACGATATTCATCAGCTGATAAAATCTCAGTTAATTCCTCATCAGGATCATCTACTCTAAGTTTTAATAACCAACCCTCACCATAGGGATCATCGGCGATGAGTTCGGGTGATTCTATTAAAGTTTCGTTTCTATCTATAATAGTTCCCGATATAGGTGCGTTAAGGTCTTCAACCGCTTTGACTGATTCAACTGTACCAAATTTTTCTCCTGCTGTAATTGATTCCCCTTGATCGGGTAATTCTAGAAAAACAATATCTCCTAGTTGATCAATAGCAAAAGAAGTGATACCAATGGTAGCGATTTCACCGTCTAAACGAATATACTCATGAGTATCGAGGTACTTTAAGTCATCAGGATATTCTAGTTCCATAAAACAATCCTCAAGTAATAGCAAAACTTAGTTTACTAGCATTTTAGATAATCTGCTACTCTAGATATTACTAATCTTGAGAATAGCTTAAGGCAGGAATTTCTAAATTTTCTTGTTGTTCAATATACAATTGAGCAACTTGTCGGGCTAAATGTCTAATTCTAGCGATATATCTAGTTCTTTCAGCCACAGCGATCACGCCACGAGCATCTAGTAAATTAAAGCTATGAGAACATTTAAGCACATAATCAAGACTAGGCATGACTAAACCCTTATTAATTAGTTGTTCTGCTTCTTGTTCATAGAGTGTGAATAGATTAAATAGTAAATCGGGGTTAGAAGCTTCAAAATTATAGGTACATTGTTCAATCTCGTTTTGTAAAAAGATATCCCCATAGGTAACTTGGTCATTCCAGCGTATCTTATTAATCGAATCCACGTTTTGGAGATACATAGCCAAACGTTCCAACCCATAAGTAATTTCTATAGACACAGGGCGACAGTCAATACCTCCACACTGTTGAAAATAGGTAAATTGGGTGATTTCCATGCCATCTAACCAAACTTCCCAACCAACACCCCAAGCCCCTAAAGTAGGAGATTCCCAATTATCTTCCACAAAACGGATATCGTGATCTTCAGGATGAATCCCTAAAACCCTCAGAGAATCCAGATAAATTTCTTGGATATTATCAGGAGAGGGTTTAATCAAAACTTGATACTGATAATAGTGTTGAAAACGGTTAGGATTTTCCCCATAACGTCCATCCGTAGGGCGACGACAGGGTTCAACATAAGCCACAGCCCAGGGATCACTACCTAAAGCCCGCAAGAAGGTATGAGGATTCATTGTACCTGCACCTTTTTCCGTATCGTAGGGTTGAGCTAATAAACAACCGCGATCGCTCCAGAATTTTTGTAGATCAAGAATTATGTTTTGAAAATGTTTAGACACTTAGATTTTCCTTGCCAAAATATATTTAGTCTTTACTAGATCATATATTTTAGTAGGTACATAAAAAAAACTAAGATTGTCAAATCTTTAAAAGTCTTGCCCTGTCTAGGATTCAAGCTAGGTCAAAAAATTTTTTCAGTTTTTTTTCAAAAAAGGGTTGACAAAGCCTAAGAAAAGAGATAGATTAGTAAATGCGCGGTTGAGG
>RECR01000115.1 GCA_007693955.1 Gloeocapsa sp. DLM2.Bin57 | reverse complement strand
TAGGGAAGACGGTAATAGCTTAAGAAGAGCGGTTAATCTCGGCAGTCTATCTAATCTGAGAATCCAGGATTTTGTGGGGGAAAATGACTCCAATGATTATTATCGTTTCTCTGTGAATAGAACTACTGATCTCAATTTGACTCTTAATCGTTTAAGTGCTGATGCTGATGTGATGTTGTTAGATTCTGACGGTACAGGAATTGCTATCTCTAACCGAGGAGGAACAAGAGCAGAAAATATTAATGAAACACTAGAGCCAGGTACATACTATATCAGGGTTTATGCTTTTGAGGATGCTAATACTGATTATAATCTGAGATTAAGAACTAGTTCGAGTAATAATAATTCTCGTTCTAGTATAAATAGGGAAGACGGTAATAGCTTAAGAAGAGCGGTTAATCTCGGCAGTCTATCTAATCTGAGAATCCAGGATTTTGTGGGGGAAAATGACTCCAATGATTATTATCGTTTCTCTGTGAATAGAACTACTGATCTCAATTTGACTCTTAATCGTTTAAGTGCTGATGCTGATGTGATGTTGTTAGATTCTGACGGTACAGGAATTGCTATCTCTAACCGAGGAGGAACAAGAGCAGAAAATATTAATGAAACACTAGAGCCAGGTACATACTATATCAGGGTTTATGCTTTTGAGGATGCTAATACTGATTATAATCTGAGATTAAGAACTAGTTCGAGTAATAATAATTCTCGTTCTAGTATAAATGAGGATGCCTTGACTAATTGGCTCGACCACTTGAATAATCTTGTTCCTTCAGTTGGAGGAGAGGGTAATAACTCAGGATTTCCGAGATTAGACGGTTCAGAGGATGCCTTGACTAATTGGCTCGACCACTTGAATAATCTTGTTCCTTCAGTTGGAGGAGAGGGTAATAACTCAGGATTTCCGAGATTAGACGGTTCAGAGGATGCCTTGACTAATTGGCTCGACCACTTGAATAATCTTGTTCCTTCAGTTGGAGGAGAGGGTAATAACTCAGGATTTCCGAGATTAGACGGTTCAGAGGATGCCTTGACTAATTGGCTCGACCACTTGAATAATCTTGTTCCTATTGAGAGTTGGATTCCTTGGTCTGAAGTAGATCTTACCGGGATTCCTGGTAGTGGTATCCCTGGTATAGGTAGTAGTATTTTTGATGGTTACGGTTATTAAATACCACTAGATAGTTTATTTTTTCAACTCACAGCCCTGCTTACCATAACCACGTAATATGTCTATGCTTTAACTGTATTTATAGGTGAGCAAGGCCTGCGCCCTTAGTTTTGGGCGCAAAGGATTTTAGCGTTTAGCTAACTTCTTACTTTTAACCTTGCGTAAACGCACAGATTCAGGAGTAACCTCCACTAACTCATCAGAACCAATATATTCTAAAGCCCTTTCTAAACTCATTTCCACAGGGGCTTGTAATTGTACCAACTCATCACCAGTAGCCGAACGATGGTTAGTTAATTGTTTAGTCTTACAGACATTGAGTTCTAAATCAGGGGGACGGTTATGTTCTCCGATAATCATACCCTTATAAACTTTAGTTCCAGGAGTGATAAAGAAAACGCCGCGGTCTTCAGCATTTTTGAGAGCATAAAAAGTAGCCACACCCTCTTCAATAGCGATAATCGTGCCATTATAACGAGTTTCCACCTGACCACAGAGAGGACGATATTCTAAGAAACTATGATTCATAATGCCTTCACCACGAGTGATGCGGATAAAATCACCGCGGAAACCAATTAAACCTCTAGCAGGAACAACAAACTCAAGCTGAGTACGTCCATTACCTCCTGCTTGCATATCCTGCATTTCCCCTTTACGTTGTCCGAGACGTTCAATACAAGAACCTACCGCCTCATCAGGGACATCTAAGACTAGATACTCAAAAGGTTCGGAGGGTTGACCATTTATTTCTCGATAGATAACTTGGGGTTGGGACACTTGGAACTCGTAACCTTCACGGCGCATGGTTTCGATTAAAATACCTAAATGTAGTTCCCCACGACCTGACACTAGGAATTTTTCAGGAGAATCCCCATCCTCTACCCGTAAAGCTACATTAGTTTCTAACTCTCGCATTAGGCGATCGCGTATTTGTCGAGAAGTCACAAAAGTACCCTCTTGTCCCGCAAAAGGAGAATCATTAACCGAGAAGGTCATTTGTAGGGTAGGTTCATCCACCTTAATCAGAGGTAATGCTTGTGGTTCATCAGGACAAGTAATCGTATCACCAATATTAGCATCAGCAAAACCTGCCACCGCTACGATATTACCCGCACTAGCTTCGGTGAGTTCTACTCTTTGTAAACCTTCAAAACCTAACAGCTTACTAATTTTGCCCTTAGCGACTTGGGTATTATCCTTGATTAGAGACGCTTGTTGATTAGCGCGAATTGTCCCATTATGAATCCTGCCAATTACGATACGTCCTAGATAATCCGAGTAATCTAATGTAGTAACTTGTAATTGTAAAGGTTTTTGAGGATCTCCTGCAGGTGGTGGAACATGTTGTAAAATAGCTTCAAACAGAGGCTGCATATCTTTGCCCTCTGACTCTAAATCGTCTTTAGCAAAACCACCTAAACCAGAAGCGAATAAGGTCACAAAATCACATTGGTCATCATCTGCACCAAGTTCTACAAACAAATCAAAAACCTTATCAACTGCTATATTGGGGTCAACGTTAGGACGATCTATCTTATTGATAACCACAATCGGTCTTAAGCCTTTTTCTAAGGCTTTTTTTAACACAAAGCGAGTTTGGGGCATGGGTCCTTCATTGGCATCGACAATAAGAATACAACCATCTACCATCCCTAAAACTCGTTCTACTTCTCCCCCAAAGTCTGCGTGTCCTGGAGTATCAACGATATTAATATGAATATCTTTATAACGAACTGCTGTGTTTTTTGATAAAATAGTTATACCGCGTTCTCTCTCTAAATCATTAGAATCCATGACACAAGTGGGAACTTCTTCCCCTTCACGGAAAATCCCAGACTGTTTTAAGAGAGCATCGACTAAAGTAGTTTTACCATGGTCAACGTGAGCGATGATAGCAACGTTGCGAATAGGAAGAGACATAAAAAAATTAAACTAAAAGTTTCTTAACAATTCTAACTTAAATTAAGTCTTTATGACTATTACTACAAAAACAGATAGCTATGATTAATCAATTTCGCCGCAAATATCCCCAAGGAAGCTTAATCAGCGAGTTAGTCAGTACCAAACACGGTAAATATGTCGTTAAAGTTACCGTAGAATCAGAAGGAAAAATTCTCTCTACAGCTTTAGCGGGAGACTATACCGTAGAATTAGCCGAAGATCAGGCTAGAGAAAGGGCTTTAGCTATTCTGGATTTGTCTATTGTTGCTCCTGAATCACCTCTAGTTAACTTCTCTTCTCCCCCTCCTTCTTCTGCGGTTATTCCTTCTTTTCCCCTTGAAGATCCTCCTACTATCCCCCCTAGGGTAGAAACTCCCCCCACTCCTTCCCCTGTACCCGAAAGTAACGATTTTGTCTCCGATACCATCGCTGAGATTAATCTGCAAATGGAGCGTTTAGCTTGGACAAGGGAACAAGGAAAAGATTATTTACTCAAAACCTACGGCAAAAAATCCCGTCACCTCTTATCAGATCAAGAACTTGTTGAGTTTCTTAATTATCTTAAAAGTCAACCTTCTTAACCTTGTCTTAAACTAAAGTAAGTTAAACCTAAATTTTATCTAGACTTAATGGCAAATATTCTCATCTTAAAAGGTTTTCGGGCTCTTTCTGAACCTATTCGTCTCGAAATCCTCGAACTACTTAAATCCCAAGAATTATGCGTCTGTGAACTATCTAATCTGCTCAATATTAGACAATCTAAGCTATCTTTTCACCTCAAAACTCTTAAAGACGCAGGTTTATTACGTTCTCGCCAAGAGGGGAAATGGATTTACTATAGTTTAAACCTTTCTCAACTAGTAGATTTAGAACAATATCTAGCCGAGTATCGCCGCTTCAATGTTGTTTTACCTGTTCGCAGCAATTAAAAGATATAATGAGAATTATTAGCAAAAAAAAGACAGGTACTATGACACTACAAGAACTCGATATCAACCAAATAGCCCTAGTAGAAGCAATTCAAACCGAAGCCAGAGACGAACGCTTTAAAATCCGACTAGAAGCTATGGGCATGACTCCAGGGAAACCAATACGCGTGTTAAGATCGGCAATTCTAGGAGGACCTTTACAAGTTAGAGTAGGCAGTACAACAGAAATCGCTATACGTCGCAGTGAAGCTAGTTTAGTTAAGGTAACTACTACAGCCTAAGTTTAGATACCCTTTCGTAGGATTGGTCCAAAATACCCTATTTGTACTATTTATTTTGTCTTCTTGATCAAGGGTAGTAGTGGCTAATTCTTCCCTACCTCCCTAACCCTGTTCATTTTGTTTAGGGATTAATTCACAGGAATAAATGCTTTACCCGTTTGTTGATTGTAATGACAAGTAACACGATATTTTGTCCCCTGTCGGTTAGTGGCGTCTAGCAAAACTTCAGCGCTACTAATCTGACCACGATTATTGTAAACAGGTTTGACACTAATCACTTCATCAACATTTAAACCTTGGATTCTCGCTTGATAAACACAAGCACTTTCAGGATCTCCATATTGTCCATTGACTTGAGAACTCCAGGATGCAATCATTACTGTAGCTAGTACAATTACTCGTAATACATAAGGTTGTTTAGTGCTCATTGGTGAAATGTTCCTTTAGTAGAAAGATATTTCTATTATATACACTATACAGTTACTTTTGTATTTTAATTTAGTTAAGATGAATAAACAAATTCCGACAACTTTAGTAGAACTATTACGTCATAGAGCTCAAGTCGTACCAAATAGTCCAGGTTATATTTTTTTAGTCAACGGCAAAAAACCGACACCTCCTCTGACTTATGGAGAATTAGATCGTCAAGCTAGGGCGATCGCCGCTTGGTTGCAACAATACTCAGCATATGGAGAAAGAGTCTTATTACTATATCCCCAAGGTTTAGAAGTAGTAGCCGCTTTTTGTGGTTGTTTATACGCAGGGGCGATCGCCATTCCTACTCCTCCTCCAGAATCGGGGCGTCTAAAAAGGACTCTACCCCGTTTAAGTGCTATAGTAAGAGATGCTCAAGCTACCTTTGTGCTCACGACTCAGACAATTATTGATTTGGTAGCCAACGTCAAGGAAGAATTCCCCGAATTCGAGCAAATGCAGTGGTTAGATACCACCACCATTGATTTAAATCTAGCCCCAGAATGGGTAACGCCAGCAATTACTAAAGATGAGTTAGCCTATTTACAATATACTTCTGGATCTACCTCTACTCCTAAAGGAGTTATGCTTAGTCATTTTAACCTGATGTACCACGCTAACTCCCTGCAAACAGCTTGCGGTTATGACAGCAATAGTCTTACCCTAACCTGGATGCCCTATTTTCACGATTATGGTTTAGTAGAAGGTATCACCGTACCCCTCTACAACGGTACACCTTGTTACTTAATGTCGCCTTTTGCCTTTATCAAAAAACCGTTACAATGGCTACAGAACATATCCGAATTTCGTGTTACTCATAGTCAAGCTCCTAATTTTGCCTATGATTTGTGCGTGCGTAGATATAAATCAGGACAAACATTAGACTTGAGTTGTTGGGAAGCAGCAGGAAACGCAGCTGAACCAATTAACCCAAAAGTAATGAAGGAATTTTACCACCGTTTCTCTTCCTACGGTTTTCGTTGGTCAGCTTTTGCCCCTGCATACGGCTTAGCAGAAAACACCCTATTAGCTTCTAGTAAACCAAAAGGTACAGATCCAGTCTTACTCAGGGTAGATAGCAAAGCCTTAGAACAGGGTAACATAATTATTGCACCATCAGAACAAACAACAGGAGTAAAAATCCTGGTTAGTTGTGGAAGGTTAGTAGGAACAACTCAATGTGCGATCGTCAATCCCGATACCTTCACTCCTTGTCAACCTACAGAAGTAGGGGAAATTTGGTTAAAAGATCCTAGCGTGACTCAAGGTTATTGGCAACGGGAAGAAGAAACACAAGCAACCTTCCAAGCTTATCTTCAGGATAACACTACAGGACCTTTTTTACGCACCGGAGATCTCGGTTTTTATCTCGACGGTGAACTCTATATCACAGGAAGACTCAAAGACTTAATCATTATCCATGGAACTAATCATTATCCCCAAGATTTAGAATGGACTGTACAAAAGGTACATCCCGCTTTACGTCCAGATTATGGCGCGGTTTTTTCTATCACCAAACAAGAAGAAGAAAAAGTAGTTATTATTCAAGAATTAGAACGAGGTAATCAGGATTTAGACTTAAATCAATTACTCGGTGATATTCGCGAAGCGATCGCCTCTACACACGAGTTAAGCCCTTATGCTATCTTGTTAAGCAAACCTGGTCACATCTTAAAAACCGCTAGTGGTAAAATCCAGCGTCGTAGTATTAAAAATAACTTTTTAGCAGATAAAATTACTTATATAGCCAAATGGATAGAAGATCACAATATCACATCGCCGAAAGTCTAGAACAAAGTTTAGGAGACCCCTATAATCCCGAATCGGTCATGTCTTTTGCTAAAGTAATCGCTATAGATGAAAGTGAAATTTTTCCCCAAACAGAAATTGATTGGCTATATGATTGGGGATTACACAACTATTATGTACCCGCTGAATATGGGGGTAAATTTACCTGCTTTGAAGAATTAGTAGCTATTATCAGGGTTTTAGCCAGAAGAGACCAAACTATAGCCATCGCCATGACTACCCTATTTTGGTCTTTCTTAACCTGGATTGGGGGAACAACCGCACAAAAAACCAAACTAGCTCAAGAAATTACACAACAAAAAGGTACAATGTGTCTAGGTTACTCCGAAAAGGAACACGGCAGCGACCTAATTGGGGGAGATCTTCACGCAACTAAAGTCTCAGGAGGTTATCTTTTCAACGGGGAAAAATGGCCCATCAATCGCGCAACTCGTTCCACGGTTAGTTATATTCTCGCCAAAACTAACTCAGAAGCTACTCCTAAATCTCTCAGCTTATTTCAAATCCACAAAAACGAAATTAGCCCTGATAATTATTATAACTTGCCCAAAATCCTGACTCATGGGATTCGCGCTTCTGATATGAGTGGAATTGGGTTTAAAGATTGCTTCATCCCCGAGACACACCTACTCCAACAAGAAGGAGATGGTTTAGAATTAGCCTTAAAAGGATTTCAAATTACCCGTACACTTTGTGCAGCTTTTTCTCATGGCGCTGCTGATACTGCATTAAGAACTACCTTAAATTTTGCCCTCAATCGTCAAATATACCAGAAAAAAGTTATTGACTTACCCCAACCTCGTCAAACCCTTACCGATGCTTTTCTAGATATTCTGATTTGTGAATGTGAAACTATTCCCTCAGCTAGAGGTTTTCACATCATACCCCAACAATTTAGCGTTTGGTCAGCAGTAGTTAAATACTTCGTCACTACTCGTCTGGAAACGATGATCAATAACGTCTCAGTAGTGTTAGGATCACGCTTTTATTTCAGAGAAGAACACGATTGGGGGATCTTTCAAAAACTACTACGGGATAACTCGATTATTAGTATGTTCGACGGAAGTAGTGTAGTCAATTTACACGCTTTGATTTTACAACTACGTCAATTAACTAAATATCGCGATCGCCGTCAACCCGAAACTTATGATCAGATTTCCTCTAGTCTAGCTGAGATTTTCTCCCTAGACAAACCCTTACCCACTTTTGACGGGACAAAATTATCTTTATTCGGTAGAGGTATAGATTACCCCCTACAAGGGTTAGAAATCGCCCAAACAACCCTTAGAAACCTTACCACAGTTAATCCGACCGTAATTAATCATCTGCAGGATTTAACTCAAATCATCTTGACAGAATTAGACAACCATGACCAAACTATCACTCAATCTCAATTTGCTTTTGGTCATGAACAATCACCAGAAACGTTTGCAATAGCGCAAAAATATTGTACCCTTCATGCTGCTTGTTGTTGTCTCCATTTTTGGCTTTATAATCGAGACAGATTAGGGGAATTTTTCGCCGAGGGTGAATGGTTAGTCTTAAGTTTGCATCGCTTGTTACGTACCATTAGACCTATGGCATATTATCTTGATCAGGTATATGTTGAAAATATCACTCAGTATATGCTTAAACTATATCAAGAGAATAGACAATTTTCTCTAATTCCTATCCAATTAGCTAACGAGGATGAAATTAATGCAACTCCAAGACTCCAACTGCAAAACTAATACTCCTGAAACAATCATTCAAAATTGGTTAGTTAAGCAAATTGCTGCTAATCTCTCTCTAGACCCTGGTCAACTTGATTTAAACCAACCCCTGACTCGTTATGGTTTAGACTCTATCGACGCGGTAACACTAGTAGGAGAATTAGAAGACTGGTTAGATGAGGAACTCCCGGCTACTTTATTTTGGGATTATCCTAGTATAGCTCAAGCTGCTCAATATTTAGCCCAAAACTTTGACCTATCTAATATTATTTCCTAACCGCGGGTGAATTATTCTGATTTTTCTTTCTGGTGGATTCTGCTACTATTTAGTCTATCTTTTTTTAGTTTACGTTTCCTCGGTAAAATAACTAATTTTTGGCAGCCCAAATTTGATAGTTATGGTTTATTAATTCTCTCTTTAACCCTATTTTTGAGCGCCAGTCAAGCTAGTTTTATTGTCTTTATCTTTGAGATAGTTTTTAACTACTTGATGGTTAGCTTAATGTTGCGCCGTCAAGGTTGGTCAGCTAAATTGATCGCTACCATAGTGATAGTTTTTAATGTAGCTGTATTAGCTTATTTTAAGTACTTAACCTTTTTGGTAGAAGACGTTATCGGTTTATTTATTGGTGTATCAACTAATTGGCAAGATAATTTTATTCTCCCGGTTAAAACCTCCATTCCTCCAGGGGTTTCTTTTTATACATTTCAGATGATTGCGTTTGTAGTAGATTCTTTTAAAGCCAGAAAGAAAAAACCAATTAACTTCTTAGACTACGTTAATTTTATCGCTTTTTTCCCTCAATTAGTAGCCGGACCTATTGAACGTAAAATTGATTTATTTCCTCAGTTACAATCCTTTCAATTTAAATTTACTTGGTCTAACTGTTATGATGGTTTACGCTGGTTATCCCTAGGTTTATTTCTGAAGTTTGTACTAGGAGATAATTTAGCATTATACATAGACCCTAGTTTAGAAGGAAATCCTTGGTTAATATGGTTACAAGCCTTTTTATTTACTCTGAGAATCTATTTTGACTTCGCGGGTTATAGTTTTATCGCGGTAGGAATAGCTAAGTTTCTAGGAATAAAATTAACCATTAATTTCTTAGCCCCCTATACATCTCAAAGTATCAACGAATTTTGGCGCAGATGGCATATTACCTTGAGTACATGGTTTAGAGATTATATCTTTTTACCCTTAATGAATCTTAATAAAAGTTGGGCAGCCTTTTTCCTGTTTATAACTTTTACTCTCTCAGGATTTTGGCATGGTGCAGCTTGGAATTTTATTATTTGGGGTGCTTATCATGGGTCTTTATTGCTTATTTTACGCTATTTAGGCAGACCATTTCAAAAATGGGTTAATCAATATGTCTCTCAATCAGAGTTTATCTCTTGGGGTTTAACTTTTGCTTCAGTTATCCTTGGGTGTCTCTTCTTTATGGATACTAATAGTAGAAGGTTATTAGCTAAATTGCAAACTATCCTCACTCCTTGGGATTATTCTTGGCATAATTTAACTCAGGTAGGGGACAATTATACGATCAATGAGGGAACTGTACTAGTTATTCTCTTATTATTATCTATTGGGGTGTTATTCCTAGAACATCTAGCGATTTGGCAACAGAAATTTGAATACGAGTTATTGTTATCTCCCTGGATATCTCCCCTACTATTGGGTTTATCTATCTTATTAGCCTCTAATTCTCCCGCTGATTTTATCTACTTTGAATTCTAACTAGAAAATCCCTAATGCTATGATAGATCTTAAAACCCCTAATATATACTCAAAATTAGCATAATCTCAATGAAGCAATATAGTACAAAAAAAAGTAGTAAAAATAGTTATCAGCAGTGGTTACTAGCTGGTTGTGGAGTGATGTTGCAATCATTGCTACTGTTACTACCTGCAAAAGCTTCTAGTGCTACTCTTAGCTATAGTGAATTAATCAACAAAGTAAAAGACAACGAAGTAACCCAGGTAATTATTGACCCCACCACTAACCGCGCGATGATAACCCTCAAAGATGAAATAACCAAAGAAGTAGATTTATTGCAAAATAACGCTGAACTCTTCAACTTGTTACGTCAGAAAAACCTCGATTTTGCGGTTAGTCCTTCACCAGATACCGCAGACGCAGCCAGAGTTATCGGGAACTTATTTTTATTACTACTTTTACTCGGCGCAATGGTCATGCTTTTCCGTCGCGCGGCTAACGCTTCAGGTCAAGCGATGAATTTTGGTAGATCTCGCGCTAGGTTTCAAATGGAGGCTAAAACAGGCGTAAACTTCCAAGATGTAGCGGGAATCGAAGAAGCCAAGGAAGAATTACAGGAAATTATTACTTTTCTCAAACAATCAGACAAATTTACTTCAATAGGCGCTAAAATACCTCGCGGAATACTCTTAGTAGGACCGCCTGGAACGGGTAAAACCCTGATGGCAAAAGCGATCGCAGGAGAAGCAGGAGTCCCCTTCTTTAGTATCTCAGGTTCAGAATTCGTAGAAATGTTCGTAGGGGTAGGCGCATCCCGCGTCAGAGATTTATTCAAAAAAGCCAAAGAAAACGCACCTTGTCTGATCTTTATCGATGAAATCGACGCGGTGGGACGTCAAAGAGGTACGGGAATTGGTGGAGGTAACGACGAAAGAGAACAAACTCTTAATCAGTTACTCACGGAAATGGACGGCTTTGAGGGAAATACAGGCATAATCGTTATTGCAGCTACTAACCGTCCCGATGTATTAGACTCAGCTTTATTACGTCCAGGACGTTTTGACCGTCAAGTCTTGGTAGATTATCCCGATTTGAAAGGACGTCTCGGTATCCTCGAAGTTCATTGTCAAAATAAAAAATTAGCCCCAGAAGTGTCTTTAACAGCGATCGCCCGTCGTACCCCGGGATTTACAGGCGCAGATTTGGCTAACCTCCTCAATGAAGCGGCTATTTTTACCGCGCGCAGACGTAAAGCTGCGATCACTATGTTGGAAATTAACGACGCCATTGATCGCGTGATCGCGGGAATGGAAGGAACACCCCTAGTAGATAGTAAAAGTAAACGTCTGATCGCTTATCATGAATTAGGTCACGCCATCGTTGCTACTTTGCAACCGGGACATTATCCCCTGGAAAAAGTAACCCTCATCCCTCGTGGACAAGCTAAAGGGTTAACTTGGTTTACCCCTGATGAAGAACAAGGGTTGATGAGTCGAACCCAACTATTAGCTAATATTACCTCGACTCTAGGAGGACGAGCCGCTGAAGATGTAATTTTTGGAGATGCGGAAGTTACTACAGGTGCATCTAATGACCTGGAAAAAGTAACAGCGATCGCCCGTCAAATGGTGACTCAATTCGGAATGTCTGATTTAGGTCCGATTTTCCTAGATGAATCCAAAGATAACGTCTTTCTCGGTGGTGATTGGGGAAGACAGACGGAACATTCTGAAGCGATCGCCTCGCGCATCGATTCCCAAGTACGGTCAATTATATTACATTGTTACGAACAAGCCCTACAAATCGTCAGGGAAAATCGAGATCTGATGGACTATCTAGTAGATATCCTGATTGAACAAGAAACCATCGAAGGAGAAGAATTCCGTAAGTTGATTGCTGAATATGAGCAAAATAACCAGAATGAACTCTCTTACTCTCATTGAAGCAACCTTAACTAAATTAGCCCAATTAACCCAACAACAACTTAACTGGTATGGGTGTAGTCAAGATTTGGCTTCACCCCCTCTAGATATCAGTAATTGGTCTCCTACTCAACCTAACGACAAAGGTTATTTAACCTGGTCTCCTGGTGGTCAAGTACAATGGTACGCTGTAGCTTTAACTATACCCGATTCTCTTAGTGGTTATAGTATCTTAGGCTTATCTCTACGTCTAGAATTAACTTGGTGGGCTCAATCTGCACAAATCTATGTTAATGGTAAGTTAGTTAGAGAAGGTGATCTGTTTGACTCCTCTACTCGTTTATTAATCACCCCTAACGCTACTCCAGGAGAAACTATCACCATCACCCTACGCTTAGTTAGTCCTAATCACGATCTTGGCGCTTTGATGAAGTCTCGCTGTGTCTATGAAAAAGGACAAGATCCAGGTTTTATCGCTACTCAATGGCAAATCTTAGCCCAATATCTGCAGAAATTTCAACCAGATCAACTCCCTGTTTTAGCTGAATATCTCTCTAGTATTGATTGGAGTTTAGTAACTGATACTCAAGCTTTTGAGAGACAATTACAAACCATCTCTACTCAACTTTTACCCCTAGCTACTCCACTGCAACAATACCAGATTAACTTACTTGGTCACGCTCATCTAGATCTAGCTTGGTTATGGACTGTTTCGGAAACCTGGAAAGTAGCTAAAAATACCTTTACCTCGGTTATCTCTCTCCAAGAAACCTTTCCTGAGTTAACTTTTGGTCATACTAGCGCAGTCTTATACCAATGGATTGAACAAAATCACCCCGATTTATTTACTACTATCCAAACCAAGGTTAAACAGGGAACATGGGAAATCCTCGGGGGTATGTGGGTAGAAGCAGAACTTAATCTGGTGGGGGGAGAATCCATTATTCGTCAACTTCTCTATGGACAACGCTACTTCTGTGCCAAATTCGGTAAAACAACCCCCATTGCTTGGTTACCCGATTCCTTCGGTTTCCCCTCTCAACTCCCCCAAATCCTATCTCAAGCCAACATAGATTACTTTCTTACAGGAAAACTCCACTGGAATGATACCAATACCTTCCCCTATGGTTGGTTTAACTGGCGATCGCCTGATGGTAGTAGCGTCTTAACCTTTCTTCTCCCCCCTAATCTCACTGGAGTTATGGATACTAACCCCATCTCTATGAGTAATCACGCTTTTGACTGGTATCAACAAACTCAACTGACTCAATCTTTTTGGCTACCTGGTGTAGGTGATCACGGTGGAGGTCCTAGTCAAGAAATGCTAGAATTAGTCCAACCTTGGTCTGATTCCCCTTTTTTTCCTCAACTTCACTTCACTACCGCTTTAAACTATCTCCAACAACTCCCTAATACTAATCTTCCCTATTGGGATGATGAACTCTATCTCGAATTCCATCGCGGTTGTTACACTACCCACGCAGACCAAAAAAAACTTAATCGGGAGAGTGAGGGTTTGATTTATGCAGCGGAATTATTTATGTCTGTAGCTGAAAGTGTGTATTCTAAGCGCGCGCCCTTTCCCACTTTACAAAATGATAGCGCAAAAAACCCAGTTTGTCAAGAGAATATCCCCCAAGCTTGGCAACACATTTTATTTAATCAATTCCACGATATTTTACCTGGAACATCGATACCAGAAGTATTTACAGAAGCGCAACAAGGATGGTTAGAAGCTAAAGCAATCGGGGAAAAAATACTAACAGAATCATTAGAGGCGATCGCTAAAGCGGTGGAAATTCCACCCTCATTCCACCCTGAAGCCAAACCAATAGTTATCTTTAACTCCCTGAATTGGTCACGTTCAGAATTAGTCAGTATCTCTCCTCCTGATGGTAATTGGGGAATTATGACCACAACGGGAGAGTCTCTAATTACCCAATTTACTCAACAACGAGAATTACTCTTTTACGCTTCAGCTATCCCCTCAGTAGGTTATCGTCTCTACTGGTTATATCCTCTAGAGCAAACTCCCCCACTTCAAGATAAACCGAGAGAATATATTCTAGATAACGATTATTTAAAAGTAATTATTAGTTTAGAAACAGGAGATATCCTGAGTATTTATGATCAAATCAGTCAAAAAGAACTACTTAGCGCCCCAGGAAACCAATTACAAAGCTTTAGAGACCAAGGTCAGTATTGGGATGCTTGGAATATAAACCCTAATTATCAAGCTTATCCCCTACCACCAACTCAATTAGTAGATATTCAATATCTAGAAACAGGACCACTACAATGGAGTATTCGGGTAACCAGAACTCAGGGTAACTCCTCTTGGCAACAAGATTATATCTTACAATACCAATCAAAAATATTACAAATAAAAACTCAGGTGGATTGGCAAGAAAAACATACCCTGGTTAAAGCAGCATTTCCTCTTACTTTAACTAGCGATCGCGTTATTTATGGTACTCCTTGCGCTGCTACTTTACGCCCTACTGAGTCTAGCAGTAAATGGGAAGTTTGTGCCCAAGGATGGGCGACTATAGAAGAGAATAATTATAGCGTTAGTCTTCTAAGTGACTATAAATATGGTTATGACAGTCAACCAAGTCAACTACGACTGAGTCTTTTACGTAGTCCTACCTGGCCAGATCCAGAAGCAGACACAGGGAAACATGAGTTTACCTACGCTATTTATCCCAATCTAGGTAATTGGCAACAAGCCCAACCTATGAAAAGAGTAGCAGAACTTAACCTACCTCTTAAGGTACAATATTTAGATAATTCCCTAAATCCTAAATCCTTACCTCCTGAGGGTAGTTTTATCGATTTAGGTGCGGATAATTTAATTTTACTAGCCTTTAAACCAGGAGAAGAAGGTAACTGGATTTTACGTTGTTACGAATCCCAAGGAAAACCCGCTAGATTAAACCTTAATAATAATTTACCCTTAAAAGTCATCTGTCGAGTCAACCTCCTTGAAGAAGTAATTAACTGTACTGATTGTTACTCTATTCAACCCTGGCAAATTGCTAGTTTTTTACTGGTAAGCATCAATTAGGCTTTTCTTTCCAAACAAAAACCCTTTATACCTACAGATATTGCTCCTTGATAATCTTCAATAAAACTATCACCGATATGCCATGCTTGATTAGGTTGACATTGATGTTTTTCTAGTGCACTTAAAAAGATTTGCTCATCGGGTTTAGCTGCACCTACTAGAGAAGATATAGTAATGCTATCAAAATATTCTTTGAGACCTAATTCTTCTAAGACTGAGTAGATGCGGGTATCAAAATTAGAGATAATCCCCAATTCTATACCTTCTTCTTGCCAATGAATCAAACTAGGTATAACATCCCTATAAACGTACCAGGGTTTAGGGGTAGCAAAGTACTGATATACAGCAGCAAAAAAGCCCTCAAAATCGGCGAATTGATTAATTACACCTACTCTAGCAAAAGTAGAATAAGCGATCGCCCGCCACCAATTATATTCCCATTGAGGTATTTCGGCTAATTCTACACCAGGAAAAGCACAGGGGGTAGAAGCTTTAAAACTTTGATAAAAAGCTTGATTAACTGCTTCTTGGTTAACGGTTACTCCTACTTGTTGTGCTAGATTAGCGTAGATTTCCCCGACACTTCCTCGTAAACCAATAATTGTTTCTACCGCGTCTAAAAAGATTACTTTAGGCTTACTCATGTAGTATTAAATTTGAACACCCTCCTCTTGCTGCAAGAATTGTAATAGGGGTTGTGCTAACCAATTTAAACCGACATTGAGTTGATGTTTACGGGTAGGTAAGCGATAGAGATAAATTAGACGTCTAATTAGATGAGCAGGGATACCTTCTAATTTTAGACCTAAACCACTAAGGGTAGCGTTATCTACACCGAGAGTCATCATTTCCCCTAGGGGTTGATAGCGAAAAGGTAATAAAGGGCGTCCGGTTAAACTAGCCCAAATATTCCAGGCGCAATAATCGGCTTGTTGTATAGCTGCTTGGGCGGTTTTGGGTATTTGTTGACCTGTAGCATCTTGACTGGTGGCTACATCTCCGAGAGCATAGAGATGGGATTCTCCCTCCACTTGTAAATAGGAGTTAGTCTTTAAATAACCATAGTTATCATGTGGAAGTGGTAATTGTTGGATAAAAGGTGATACTTTTGTACCTACTGTCCATAAAACTAGATCTACTGGTATGGTATCTATTTGATTTTTATAAACTAGGGTAAGGTTATCTGCTTCTATACGTTGAATTTCCGTTTCTAAATCTAACCAGACTTTTCTAGCTTCTAGGGCTTTTTTCGCTGTTTCTCGGTTAAATTCTGGGGAATTGCGCAGTATATTATCTCCACGTTCGACAATGCGAATACGTCCTCTTTCTCCTAGTCTATCTGCTAGTTTACAAGCTAATTCTACTCCACTATAACCACCACCGACGATGGCAATACGAATATAATTAGTTGAGGATTGCTCCAGACTTTTGAGTCTTTCGGCGAGTAAATAGGCGTCTTCTAGAGTACGAAAGGGGATAGCGTATGTTGCTGCACCAGGTACAAAATCTAGAGGGGTATTTCCTCCTGTAGCGATAACTAGGCGATCGCAGTGTAATTCTGTGTCGTCATCTAGTTTAAGCTGTTTTTGCCCGATATCAAGACTTTTAACCGAGGTTTGACTAAATTGTACTTCTGTATCTTTTAATAATTCGCTATAATTAGGGGCTATTTCCCAAGCTTGCATTTCCCCGCTTAAGAGTTCGTAAAGTAAGGGACTAAATAAAAAGCGATCGTTTTTATCTATCAAAGTTATTTGGGGTTTACCTATATTTTCCCAGGATAGTTCATCTAAACGTAGGGCTGTATATAACCCTCCAAACCCTCCACCGATTATACAGACTTGTTTTCTTGCTTCTGTCATGATAGCTCAATCAGGTAAACTATCTTTAGCATAGCATTAGGAATTTGCTAAGTTGGCTTGAGCAAAAAATAGCTTGGCTTTGTCAGGATCTGCTATGATGGTTTGATTGCCTTCTTCCCAATCTACGGGACATACTTCGTTAGGACAACTTTGTACGTGTTGAATGGCTTTAAGCGTTCTTAAGGTCTCTTCAACACTACGTCCAAAAGAGAGATTGTTGATGGTTATGTGTTGGATAATCCCTTTTTTATCAATAATAAATAAAGCTCGTAAAGCTACTCCTGCTTCTGGATCAAGGATATCATAACTATTACTGATTTCTTTTTTGATATCTGAAACCAAAGGATAAGTGATATCTCCAATTCCTCCCTCTCTAGGATCGGTTTGAATCCACGCTAGGTGTGAAAATTCACTATCTACTGATATTCCTAAAATCTCTGTGTCTAAATCAGCAAATTCTTGATAGCGATCGCTAAAAGCGATAATTTCTGTGGGACAAACAAAGGTAAAATTAAGTGGATAGAATAACAAAATAAGGTATTTACCTAAATAGTCAGATAGTTTAATATCTTTAAATTCTTGATTGATTACTCCTGTCGCACGAAATTCAGGAGCTGCTTGACCAACCCTCGCGCCTCCTTCCATAACTTCAGACTCCTTTTGACCAACTTTAATAATATACCTTAAATTTATGTCTAGAAAACTAGCTTTATTATCTCATCTTGATCAAATAGATAGTCTGAAAGCTTGGATAGAGAAACATAAAACTATTCTCAGTGGTTTTGATTTAGTGACAACTGAGCAAATCAGCAAACGCATCAATAAACAAATTAGCTGTGATACCCAACTCGGGATTATTAAACAAATTCTGCAACAAGATATCAGCGGGGTGTTTTTTTTCTGTGAGCCTGAAACTCTTTGGTTAGACTATCCCAATTTTCATATGCTTTTACAAGCTTGTCAAGAATATGATATCCCCTTAGCAATTAATGAAGCTTCAGCAGATTTAATGATTAGAGGTTTTAGTCAGAGTCGTTTTGCTTATCTGATTTTTAACCCAGTCGCAGGAAATGGTAACCCCAATCAAGACTTAACCCTAATTCGCTCTTTTCTTGAACCGCAAATCTTAGTTAATGTTATTTATACTCAAGCAGATCTAGATCCTTGTGAACAAGTCTCAGCAGCTATTCAAGGAATTAAAGCTCAAAATCAAGAAAACCATAGTCTGATTATCGCTTCTGGTGGCGATGGTACGGTTTCTGCTGTGGCTAGTGCTTTAATTGGTACTGATATTCCTTTAGGGATAATTCCCCGTGGTACAGCTAATGCTTTTGCGGTAGCTTTAGATATCCCTACTAACCTCAGAGGTGCTTGTGATAATATCATCGCAGGGAATACTCATGTTATAGACGCAGCCTTATGTAACGATATTCCCATGATTCTTTTAGCTGGATTGGGTTTTGAAGCGGAAATGGTTAACAAAGCTAACCGAGAGTTAAAAAACCGTTTTGGCAGTTTGGCTTATATCTTAGCGGGAGTACAACAATTAACGGAACAGCAACCCTTTACAGCTACTGTAGAAATAGACGATGAAGTACAAGATCTAGAAATTACGGCTATTACTATAGCTAATGTAGCTCCTCCTACCTCTGTTTTAGCTCAAGGTTTTGGTGAAGTTATTCCCGATGATGGTTTACTAGAAGTGACGATCGCTACGAGTAAGACTTTTTTACAAGGTTTAAATACCGTTGCTTCTCTGTTTACTTCTGCTTTGGCAGGAAAACCTAGTAATCGAGAAGATTTAATCTATGTGCGGACTAAATCACTAACAATTACCACCAATACTCCTCAAAATCTAGTTATCGATGGAGAAATTATCGAGACAAGTTCGGTACACTTTCGTTGTCTTCCTCAAGCTTTGACTATTATCGCTCCTCTGAGTTCTCTAGATTAAAGTCTCAGGCAAGAGGTATAGCAGCAGTACGCGTTGTGGTTAGGACATTTTAAAGTTATGAAACAAGAGTGCTAATCTACTTTTGCCTCTTGCCTTGCGCGTAGCGCTATAGCTTCTCTATTGACTCAGATTGAGGGTTATTTTTACCCTATTTAAATAATTTTGTAAAGTAAACTTGACAAATCTTAATAAACTTGTTACATTAGTTAATAAGAAAGTAAAAAAGGAAAATAAATATATGACAACCACTATGATTATGTTAATTGCAGTATTATTAGTAGGCTGGGTAGCTGCTGCGGTAATTGGTACACAAGCTTACTTCCGCGGTGAACAAAGTAAACCCATCCACAACCGTAATTTAAATTCCAAGGGCTTTGAAGCGATCGCCAAAATAGTAACAGGACAATCTACAGACTACTCTAATCGTGTTCCTGCTTATTCTTTAGACGCTTTTACCAGTAAAAATTTAGCTGAATAATTGATCTGATACCTATGGTAATTGCTATAGGTATTTTTTTCTTAATTAATATCAGCAAAAATTCCCGCTTTTTCCTGTAGCTTTTTTATATCTAACAAAGTAATTTGTAATCCATTAACTTGAATCAAGCCTTCTTGGGATAATTTAGTAAAACCACGAGAGAGAGTCTCTGGAATCGTACCAATCATGGCGGCTAATTGTCCTTTAGTTAAATCCAATTCTACGGTAGTTTTATTGCCTTGACGTTCACTTAAACTCAACAGATAAACTGCGAGTCGTTGGGGAACTTCTCTAAGAGAAACATTTTCGATTAAACCAACTAATTTACGTAGATGTTTAGCAAAAACCACCAGAATATTAAGTGCTAAAGTAGGATGTTGTTCAATTACCGTAATAAAATCTTTTCTAGAGAAAAAAAGTAATTCTGTATCCTCTAGAGTTGCTGCAGAAACTGGATAACAACCACCATCAAAAGCGGGAACTTCAGCAAAATGTTCCCCTTCTCTAAAAAAGTTTAAAATCTGTTCTTTTCCCTCTAAAGAGGTTTGAAATATTTTTACCTTACCTGTGACGACAATAAAAAAACCTTCTCCCTCTTCACCTTGCCAAAAAATGACTTGTCCTTTAGTATAGGTCTGTTTCTGGGCAATTTTGGCTAAAGCTTGATATTGTTGTGGGGGTAGATCCTTAAATAGTTTGGTGTTACTTAAAAATTCTTCTAGATTTAACATTTTTTGACTGAATCCCTAATTTTGACTTAAGTCAAAGCTTTAAATAACTGACATCCTCTACAGTGATCATAGATAAACCAACAGAGGAAATGGAGTCAGATTATGTTTTGTGAACAATGCGAACAAACAGCTAGTGGTAATGGATGTCATCAATGGGGTGCTTGTGGTAAAAGTCCTCAAGTCAATGCTGTACAGGATTTGACGATTTATTGTTTACGTGGGTTAGCTTATGTAGTTCTTAAAGCTAAAGAATTAAATATCGATACTCATGATATTGATGTCTTTACCTGTGAGACGATTTTCGCGACGATGACTAACGTTAATTTTGACCAAAAACGATTTACTCAATATATTCGTCAATGTCTGAGTTATCGAGAAGGATTGAAAACCCAGATTCATAACCTAACAGGAGAAAATTTTCTTTTCCCCAAAATTGCGCGCTATCAACCAGATTTTAATGCTAGTTTAGTAGAGCAAGGTCAAGATGTTGCTTTAAGCTTTATTAGTGAAAATATAGGCAATAATGACATATTTTCTTTAAAGTTAACCGTACTTTATGGACTTAAAGGGTTAGCATCTTATAATTTTCACGCTCAAGAATTAGGACAACAAGACGAAGAAGTTTATAATTTTATTCAAAGAACCCTAACTAGTTTTGATAATCATACTTGGGAATTAGCAGATTGGGTAAATCTAGCTTTAGAGATAGGTAAGTATAATCTTAAAGCCATGGAATTACTAGACGCAGGACATACTCAAACCTATGGACATCCTACCCCAACTACTGTTCCTTTGCATGCTAAACAAGGTAAAGCCATACTAGTTTCAGGACATGATATTAGACAACTAGCAGAGATTCTGGCTCAAACCGCAGGAAAAGGTATTAATGTCTATACTCATGGAGAGTTATTACCCGCTCACGGTTATCCTCGTCTGAAAGAAAAATATCCCCATTTCTATGGTCATTATGGTACAGCTTGGCAAAATCAGACCAAAGAATTTGCCAGATTCCCAGGTGCTGTTATAGTAACTACTAACTGTTTAATGCCACCTCAAGAGATTTATGAGGAAAAATTGTTTACCATAGGTCCTGTGGGTTATGGTGGGATTAATTATCTAGCTGCAGATGAAACAGGAAAAATAGATTATAGTAGGGCGATCGCTATTAGTCTCACCATGGATGGTTTCAGAGAAGATGAAGCACCACGTCAAGTGATGGTTGGTTTTGGTCGTAACGCGGTTTTAAGCGTAGGAGATCAAGTAATTGACGCGATTAAACAAGGTAAACTCCGTCATATTTTCCTAGTGGGTGGTTGTGATGGTGCTAAACCAGAACGGAATTATTATACAGAGTTTGTGGAAAAAGTACCTCAAGATTGTGTGGTGTTAACTTTAGCTTGTGGTAAGTTCCGTTTCTTTGATCAGGATTTAGGTACTATTGGTAATTTACCTCGTTTAATGGATGTGGGACAATGTAATGATGCTTATTCAGCTATTCAAATCGCTATTGAATTAGCTAAAGCTTTTGAGGTTGATGTGAATCAATTACCTTTGTCGATGATTTTATCTTGGTATGAACAGAAAGCAGTAGCGGTGTTATTATCTCTGTTATATTTAGGTATCCAAGATATTCGTCTAGGTCCTACTTTACCCGCTTTTATTTCTCCTAACGTGTTTAAATTACTTAGTGAGAAATATAACCTCAAAGCGATCACTACTCCTGATGAGGATTTAGCCGCTTGTTTGGTTTAATTTTAGGATATGTAGGGGAGCAAAGTTTGCTCCCTTTTTCCTGTAACAATCTGACCATCATTTGGGAATTCATAAAGATTGTTTAGTAGCGATCGCTTCTTGGAGACGTTCAATCAGGGTATTGACGGGGATTGCGCCTAATTCTCCCGATGCGCGGGTACGAATATTAAGACTATTACTTTCTACTTCTTGTGTACCCACTACAGCCATAATGGGTATTTTCTGTTTTTCGGCGTTACGAATTTGTTTACCGAGACGTTCGCGACTAGTATCAGCTTCAGCGCGGATACCAAGACTGAGCATTTTAGTAGTGATATTGTTAACGTAATCCCAGTGTTCATCACTAACAGGAAGGAGTCTAATTTGTACTGGGGCTAACCACAGAGGAAAATCTCCCGAGTATTCTTCAATTAGGATACCAATTAAGCGTTCTAAAGAACCAAAGGGTGCGCGATGAATCATCACAGGGCGTTCTCGGTGACCTGATTCGTTGATATATTCTAAATCGAAGCGTTCGGGTAGATTATAATCTACCTGTACTGTACCGAGTTGCCATTCTCTTTCTAGTGCATCAGAGAAGATAAAGTCTAGTTTTGGACCATAGAAAGCTGCTTCTCCTGGTGCTTCAAAATAGTCCATACCGAGAGTTTGCACTGCTCTACGTATTGCGCTTTCAGCTTTAGACCAGACTTCAGCAGAGCCGATATATTTATCTGATTCGGGATCGCGGAAACTGAGTCTAGCCTTGAAGTTGCGCAGTTGTAAACTCTTAAAGACGTGAAGGATTAAATCTACCACACTGAGAAACTCGGTATCTAATTGAGTAGGGTTAACAAACAAATGGGAGTCATCCACGGTAAAACCGCGTACTCTGGTTAATCCTCCTAATTCTCCTGATTGTTCATAACGATAAACCGTCCCAAATTCAGCTAGACGCATAGGTAACTCGCGATAGGAGCGTAACTCGCTTTTATAGATTTGAATGTGAAAGGGACAATTCATCGGTTTTAAGACAAAACCCTGCTCTAATTCTGCCTCTTCTGGGGATTCTGCCATCATGGGGAACATATCTTCTTTATATTTTTGCCAATGTCCCGAGGTTTTGAAGAGATCCACTCTAGCGATATGGGGAGTAATAACGGGTAGATAACCGCGTTTAAGTTGTTCTTGTTTGAGGAAGTCTTCAAGGAGCGATCGCAGTATTGTCCCTTTAGGAGTCCACAGAGGTAGTCCAGGTCCGACGGGGTCAGCGAAGATAAATAAACCTAATTCTTTGCCTAATTTACGGTGGTCGCGTTTGAGCGCTTCTTCTTTACGACGTTTATATTCTGCTAATTGTTCGCTAGTTTCCCAAGCTGTTCCATAGACTCTTTGTAGTTGAGCTTTAGTAGAATCACCGCGCCAATATGCTCCTGCGACGCTTTCTAAGTCTATAGCTTTGGGGTTTAACTCGCTGGTATTTTCTAGGTGTGGTCCTGCGCATAAATCCCACCACTTATCACCTAGATGATAGATAGTAATTGGTTCTTGAATACTATCGAGGATTTCTAATTTATAGGGTTCGTTAATGTCTTGTATCCGTTTTTGTGCTTCTGTGCGAGATACTTCTTCTCTAATTACGGGTAATTTTTGATTAATGATCTTGACCATTTCTTTCTTAATGGCTTTGAGATCCGCTTCAGTGAGGGGTTCGGGTAGGTCAAAATCGTAGTAAAAGCCCATTTCTGTCCATGGACCGATGGTTACTTGGGCTTTAGGGAACAACTTCTGCACCGCCATAGCCATGACGTGGGAGCTAGTATGGCGAATTTTTTTGAGTAACTCTGATTCACTTGTTCGAGGTAGTTTAACTTGATTTTCTGAGTTTTCGCTGGCGGTTGGCATTAGTTATGTGACTAAATAGAACTATTTAAATTTTACCATGCCTAGAGAAGGCATGGTCATAGGTTTTAGAGGTTATTTACCCATACCCAATTGTTGGGCTTTTTGATAGACTTTACCTTCGGTTAATAGAGAAGGAGCGATAACTACTTCTACTTGTTGCATTTCTTTCAGGTTTTTAGCCCCTAGTGTTCCCATACTGGTTTTAAGAGCACCCAAAAGATTATGAGTTCCGTCATCTAGTCTAGCAGGACCGACTAAGATTTCGTTGATTGTTCCTGTTGTCCCGACGTTAATGCGAGTTCCTCGGGGTAAGACGGGGCTAGGTGTTGCCATTCCCCAATGATATTCTCTTCCTGGTGCTTCTTTAGCTCTAGCGATGGGAGAACCAATCATCACTGCATCTGCTCCACAGGCGATACATTTACAGATATCACCACCTGTGATAATACCTCCATCGGCGATGATGGGTACGTATTTGCCTGTATTGTGAGCAAATTTATCTCTAGCTGCTGCACAGTCGGCGATCGCCGTTGCTTGAGGAACACCGATCCCCAGAACGCCTCTAGAGGTACAAGCTGCACCTGGTCCTATACCCACTAAAATTCCTGCTGCTCCTGCTTCCATGAGATTTAGGGCTACTTCATAGGTTACACAGTTACCTATGATTACAGGCATTGGCATTGACTGACAGAATTCTGTTAAGTCTAGAGGTATAAAGGTATCTGGCGCTAAATGAGCTGTTGAGACTACGGTAGCTTGAAGGAAGACTAAGTCTGGTGCTGCTGTTTTAATGGTTGCGGCAAATTTTTGCGCTCCTGCAGGAGTCAAACTAACTGCTGCAATACCGCCATTATCTTTTATTTCTGTGATTCTTTGTGTAATTAACTCTTCTTTAATTGGTTCTGCGTAGAGTTCCTGCATTAGTTCTACGAACTCGGTTTTACCCACAGAAACGATCTTCTCTAAAATCGGTTCGGGATCTGTGTAACGAGTTTGTATCCCTTCTAGGTTTAGAACTCCTAGTGCTCCTAATTGGGATAGTTTTGCTGCCATTTTCACGTCAACTACGCTATCCATAGCGCTAGCGATAATCGGAATTTCTCTAGTGATGTTGCCTAGTTGCCAGGTTGTATTTGCTAAACTTGGATCTAGAGTACCCGCCCCCGGGGCGAGGGCGATTTCATCAATTCCATATGCTCTTCTAGCGGTTTTACCCCGACCTATTATTATATCCACTGTCTTTTTTCCATTCCCAAAGCTATTAGCCTAGGCTATCAAATTTTGGCGATTATTGCTAATTTAGTTTAGGCTGGGTAAATACGTAAACGGCGGTTAGGTTCTTCTCCTAAGCTGTCTGACTGTAACCTGTAATGTTCTACTAGTTCATGCTGCATTTTACGTACTTTAGCTGAACGTGGCAGTAATTCTACCGCTTGCTTACGTGGAATTACAATCTGTTCTACAGCTAATCTAGCTTCTTCTAGTGCTTCGATTTCGTCGTCATTCCCTCCTTGAGCAAGGATACTCAGCTCTATGGTTTCTGCTGTTGGTGAGTCGTCTTGATTAAGTAGTTGTTTTAAACCGTAACTAATTTGAGGAATACTGTTAGATTTAACCCCATAGATAGGTATTTGAAAACTTTTTGCCATCTGACGCAGTTTATTGTTATTTTTAATCTGGGAACGCAAGGCTAAAACGGCGTCTGCGCTTTCAAAGTCTTTAGTTAAAACTATGGGTAGGTTGAGTATATCAATGATTTGCTCTAGTTGAGAACGAGCGATCCCATAGGGATAGAGATAAATGGGCCAATCTTCACCACTAGGTCCTGGTACACGTATTTTATCTGTTTCTGGTTCTTTTTGTTGCCAGGATTGTTCAATCAAAGTATCGAAGTTTTGCTCATTCTGGTTAGGAAGGGGTATCATTCGCCCTGATGCTCTCCACCCTGTGGGTTTTAGGGGGATTGCTCTTAAGTTGGTTTGCACAGGAGTGATTTCTGTAGGTTCCCGCGGTGTTTCTTGACTGATTTGGATCTCTCCGAATGAGTCAACTGTTCTCACTTCTACAGGGATAGAATAACCTCTTAATAAGGCATCTACGGTTTGGGCTACGTCTTGATGTACTACCCAGCGTTGTTTTTCGATCATTTCTATGGCGATCGCGAAGGTTGGGGGAGCTTTACGCTCTAAAACGGTTTTCTGTGAGTTACGGCGTCGGGCTTCATCATCTCCTAGGGTAACTGTTTGAATCCCTCCTACTAAGTCTGATAGGGTGGGGTTTTTGATTAAATTTTCTAAACGGTTACCGTGAGCTGTTCCTACTAATTGTACTCCTCTTTCAGCGATGGTGCGAGCGGCTAGGGCTTCTAATTCTGTCCCAATTTCGTCGATAATGATTACTTCTGGTGTATGGTTTTCTACTGCTTCAATCATGACTTGATGCTGTAGTTCTGGTCGTGATACCTGCATACGACGAGCGCGACCGATGGCGGGATGGGGTATATCTCCATCTCCTGCTATTTCGTTGGATGTGTCGATAATTACTACTCTTTTGTGTAAGTCATCGGCTAAGACTCGGGCTATTTCTCTGAGAGCTGTAGTTTTACCTACTCCAGGACGTCCTAATAAGAGGATTGATTTTTCACTTTCTACTAATTCCCGAATCATGGCGATCGTCCCGAAAATAGCACGCCCAATTCGACAAGTTAAACCGATTATTTCGCCACTGCGGTTGCGCATGGCGCTAATTCGATGTAAGGTTCTTTCGATTCCTGCTCGATTATCGCCACTAAAATAACCTACTTTGGCTATTGATTGTGCTAAGTCTTCTTTGGTTATGGGTTGATTGCTAAGATCGATACTCCCTCTTGGAAAACGAGCTTCTGGTAGTCTTCCTAAGTCCATGACTACTTCTACTAGTTCATTTTTTTGAGGGTGTTGTTTAAGGTTTTCTGCTATTACATTAGGTAATATTTCTAATAATTTGTCTAAATCGTCTGTAATTGGTATCTGCTCCAAGGGCATTTTTTCTGACATTGATGATCACTCTTGCTCAAGGATTTCCTTGATTTTAACGTATGTTGCTCGCTCTGATTGACTTAGCTAAAATTTGAATCCCCGTTTTTAGCCTACGGGGATCATAAGTTCTAACTAGCTACTATGTATTCTTGTATATTCTCACGACGTTTTCGTAGATGAGCTAGGGCTTGATGCTCTAGTTGGCGCACTCTCTCGCGACTGAGTTCGAGTTTTTTACCAATTTTGGCTAAGGATAATTCTTTACCGTCTTCTAACCCGAAGCGCAAACTAATTACGGCTTTTTGTTGGGGGGTTAGTTCGTCTAGCAAATCCCTTAAGTCTTGGCGTAATAACTCTTGGGTGATAAATTGATCTGGAGATGCGCTTTGATCTTCTAATAATTCCGATAGTTCGGTATCTTGATTGTCTCCTACTCTTACGTCTAGAGAAATGGGTTGACGAGCTACACTTAAGTATTCCCGAATTTGGGAAGGCTCTAGTTCTAATTCCTCGGCGATTTCACTTGGAGTAGGATTGCGTCCTAATCTTTGTGATAATTCTCGTTGAGTTCGCTTGATTTTATTGAGTTTTTCGGTAATATGAATTGGTAGTCGAATCGTACGACCTTGTTGGGCGATCGCTCTGGTAATCGCTTGACGTATCCACCAGTAAGCGTAGGTGGAAAATTTAAACCCTTTGGTGGGATCAAATTTCTCTACTCCTCTTTCTAACCCGAGACTTCCTTCTTGGATTAGATCTAAAAATTCCATGTTTCGTTTTTGGTATTTCTTGGCGATCGCTACCACTAGGCGTAGATTGGCTTCAATCATCTTACGCTTAGCTCTTTCTCCTTTTTCGAGAGCTTTTTCTAGCTCTTTTACTTCCATTTGGGCTTTTTCTGCCCATTCTTCTAAGCTTATTTCTCTAGCTTGTTTTTTCTGGAGTTCTTGTTTTATTTCTAATAAACTCATCATTTTTTGCACTTGCTTCCCATAGTTTATCTCTTGTTCTGGGGTAAGCAAGGGTACTCTACCAATCTCGTGGAGATAAGTACGAACCATATCTGCCGAGAATAATGGTTTATTTGTGGTTGTTGTGTCTTTGGCAGTGGGCATTGCTCTCTTGTTGACTCCTCTTGAGATGGTTGTTTGCCTAGTTCTAACTAACTCTATAGATATGCAAGTTACTATAAAAACGAAGTCGTCATGACTTTATTCTTGCTTAGTAGATGTTATCTACATTAATAGACGTCGGCAACTCGAAAAAAGTTCAATGAATGATAACTAACTTAACTAAAATTTTTCTCTATACCTGTTATTACTATAATGACTTAAGATTTGAGTGAAGTCTATAGAGATAACCGTAATCAGAGGTGAGATAATTACTAAAACTCTAAGTCATTGAGAGCATTTTGAGCAGCTACAAAAACTTCTTGATCAGATAGTTCTTGCCATGCTACTTCGCCAATTTCGCTGTAAAATTGTTGATCATAGGGTCTAGTTCTGACAACTACTGGCATAGGTACAGCGTGACCTAAGATTAAGGCTTGTTGTTTAGAGTCTAGTTTAGCTAAAACAGAACGCAGATTTTGACCACCAGAGACACCTGTAAAGATAGCGTCAATGTCTTTATCATCGTTAAGTAAACAGGTTATACGCGTACCAACTTGAGACATGACTTCATTATCGATACCTGAAGGGCGTTGATCGACAATTAGCAGGGTAACAAAATATTTGCGCATTTCTCGGGCGATCGTCCCGAAGATAGTTTGATGTACAATACTAGAGTCTAAAAAGCGGTGGGCTTCTTCGATAGTAATCACCAATTGTCTAGGGCGATCGCTTACTTTTTTGGACTGTAGGAATTTTTCAGCTTTTTCGACATAAGCTTTATGAATCCTACGCGTGATCATGTTAGTTGCTAACATATAGGATAACATATTAGACTGAGATCCGAATTCGATAACCACGTGTTTACCCGCGTCGAGAGACTCTAGGATACGTTTAATATAATTGTGGGGACAAACGGAACGCAGATATTTAAGATTAGTCAGACGAGTTAACTTACGCTGCAAAGCCATTATAGAGCCTTTATGACCTTGCTTTTCTAGACAAAACATCTGGATATCTTCATTAGTCATATTCAATAATTGATTAATCCAGGATTTGCCAAATTCGGCCTCGAGGATATTAGCGTTATCTAAACTCGCTTCAGATATTCCCAACTCATAACCAACTAAACGAATATCTTCGATTTCAATTTGATCCAAACTGAGAAATAATTCTTGTGCATCTTTTACCCCACGACGTTTAGTAGAATCAGGATCTAGGGTATAGATTTCTACTTCTCCTGGAAATAGTTGACGCAATCCTTTTACTGTACTAAATTGTTTACCTTCGTTAATTGCTTCCCAACCGTATTCTGAGTGCATATCAAACATCAGATTTACTGCTGCTTGTTTACGAATAATTCCCGAAATCAATAAGCGAGTCAAAAAAGATTTACCCGTACCTGATTTACCAAATACACCATTACTACGTTCGACAAAGCGTTCTAAGTCTAGACAGACGGGAACATCCATATCTAAAGGTTGACCAATAGCAAAGTTACAATGAATCGGATCATCTTCCCAACCAAAAACGAGGCGAAAATCTTGTTCACTAGCGTCATAAACTTGACTAAAATGACTAGGAATCGTTTTAACTGGCATTAATTGTAGATTAGTATTGGTGTGAGGAGTAAAAGAAGCTAAACTAGTATCTGTTGGTGTTTTCTGCTGAAATGATTTGTCTGTTTGATCTTGAAGGGTTAACATTAACATCGGGGAGAGTTCGATCGTGCCATAAGTGCCACTCCCTGCTAAAATTTGTTGTAACAAGGTATCATTAGGACTAGGTGGATTAGCGTTAATACGAGGATTAGATGTACCCAAACAAACATCAGTAAGAAGACAAAAAAAGCGAGAACGTACCCCTTGAACTACTAAAAATTTACCAACTCGCATATCTTCTACAGATATATCGGGATTTAATCTTACTTCTAAACCTTGACTTAATGAACCTTGTATAACTGTACCTAGGGCTTTTTCCATGGTTGTTTTTTAAGTACTATTGAACCAGTTAAGCCAAATTTGGTCAACTGATACTTTAATGCACCATAGAAATTATTTTAGATCAATTAGGGCGCTTTTCATGAGCGCCCCCTAGGAAAGAAATTAATTTATGATTTTTTTTGTCTCTTTAACAAAGGTAAAAATCCTGCTACTAAACCAGTACCAAGAATAGTTAACGGTTCGGGTATAATATTATCACCTGTTATTTCGTAATTCCACAAGCTTGCCTGTTGAACAGACGAACCAATACCATTAGGGTTTGGAAAAACCCAGACATCGAAACTAAATCCTTGCGTTATTCCTGTTATATTAGCAATTTCAGTTACCTGAGTGTAAAAGATCGAACTAGTAGTAGTCACACCACTAAAATCGGGCTGTCCTAAAGGTAATGATATTTCATTGCTATCAAGAATCCCGTTATTGTTTGCGTCATCAAATTCTATTGTAAAAGAAGAAAAGAAATCATTAGTAGGAGTGGGAGTAGCAGTTAAAGTCGCTGCTTGAGCTACATTGGCGCTAGCCGAAATCAAACAACCGAGAATCAAGCTATTGAGCCAAGTCTTTTTATTCATTTTTGTAATAAATTGTATTTATTTGACTTTTACACTGTACAGTGTTTTTTTTGTTTGTCAATATAGTACATTAATTATAGCAGTACGCGTTGTGCTTAGGACATTTTCAAGTTATGAAACCGAGTGCTAATCTACTCTTGCAAGAGTGCGAGAGTGCATGAGTGCCTTGCACGTAGCGCTATATCAAATGGGATAAAAGAAAGCTAAAAATATAACAGAAGGGAACACCTAACACCTAATACCTAACTCATTTTTAGCATTTTATTTTTCATTCGATATTATTCCCTCTTCCCCATTTCCTTAGCAATATTTTGGACTATTTTATATTGGGGAACACCGACATTAATATTAGCCTCATCAAAAGCTTGTTTAACCCGTAAACGAAATTCTCTTTCTACGTTCCATTGTTCTTTGGGAGCGGTTTTAATTAATAACCTAATGATTATTCCTTGATGAGAAAGACCATCAACACCTAAGATTTCAGGAGACTCTAATATTCGCTCACGCCATTGTGGTTCTTGGCGCAATTCTTCGGCGACTTGTTCTAAAATCGCCATAGCTTTTTCACTGTCTGCATCATAATTAATTTCAATAGTAAAGTCAACTCTTGACCAATCTTTGGTTTTGTTTATTAAAATATTAATACTGCGATTAGGAATAACAATTAATTCGCCACTTAAATTTCTTAAAGAGGTAGCGTATAGATTAATGTCTTCGACAACTCCTGTGTTGCCTTCTATCTCGATAATATCGCCTACTGCGTAAGAATCATACCATAAAATTAATGCTCCACTGAGCATACTTTCGATTAAGTTCCGAGAAAGAAAAGCTAATACTACTGCTACTGCACCTGCGCTAGCATAGAAGCTTAAATCTATACCTAAAAATATTGTAGTTAGATAAAGTCCTAAGAAATTCAATAAAAATCCAGTAGCACTTTTTAAGGCTCTAGAATAGGTTTTAACTCTGAGAGTATAACGATTAGACAGAGGGTTATATTTTTGAGCTATCATAGCCCATTGATTTAAATAATATTGAATAATCATAGCCAAGGCTTTATCTCCTAAGCTAATTAACGCCCATAAAGCTGGTAGAAATATCGCTTGTCCTAGGAATAATCTATAGAAAAATCTCGAGTCAGCAAAAACGATAGTCATCAAGGATAAACTCAATAATAAGATACTAAATTGTATCCAAAATAAAATCCTTAAAAATAATTGAATAATATTTCTGGTTTGGATAATTTTACTTTGTTTTTTAAATAAAACATCAGGAGTATTATAGACCATCAATTCTGAAGTTTTTTGTTGCAGATTTTCATAATTTTTAGTTAAAAAGTTGGTTAATTTATCTTGCTCTTTTTTGAGAATTTTCTCCCAATTTTTGAGGATACTTTTGAGATAAGTAATTAAGCAAATGATTAAAATAGCGACAACAGCGATCGCCAAAAGCATAACTAGACGTATTCCAGGATAATTAGCATTAAAGGTATATCCCCATAGTCTTTGACTCATAGAATAGCGGAGATTATTACGCCAAACAGAGGCTAATTCTTCGATAGATTTACCATTAGCGCGAGCGTCTATGTCTGTAACGGTAACTAAATCTTGTTGAGTGAGACTTAATTCTGGTTGTGTGGGGACAAAAATAACTGTTTGATTATTCTGTAATCCTATTTCGACTTGAGGTGTGAAAGGATGTTCAGGTTTAGGGAAATTAGGTAACCAAAATCGCCAGTTGCTTTCAGGTATAATCAGGTCACGACGAGACTGTGATTGAAGTAGATTAGACAAAACTTGACTAAAAGTCTTTTGCACCAATTGAGATCTAGATTCAACCTCTAGTTGTGCTTGTAAGGTAGATTCATCTCTAGTAAAAGGTACAGCGAGGGTTAATTCTGGACTAAAATTATTAACATTATATATATAAATATTGCTACACCAAAATCTACCACAAACAAAAGAACGATTCAAACTCCACCAAGGTAAACTAGATACTTTCTCTTGATTATTGCCATTTCCTGGGTTGACTGGTAGTATTTGTGCTTGAGTTGAGTTATGTAAACTTAAAACTAGAGTAAAGGTAATTACGATAGTGAGAATAAAACTTACAATGCGATTAAACATAATTGCGTTATTACTTGGATATTGCACCAGTATTTATAGCAGTACGCGCTATGGTGTTTGACATTCTACAATCGTGAAACCTATACTTAGTAATCGTTTGCCTCCTGGCTACTGTCTCGGTGACTCGGTGGCTACTGCTATATATGCTAACTTTGGTTGAGGAAAAGTTCTTTTTTTGAGCGATCGCTCGGTTTTTTGACTGCAAAAACTCCGAACCCTTCCCTGATTCAGAGAAGGGTGGGGAGGATGTTAGATTCTAGAAAACAAGAGCATCCAAGATAGTTTTATTATAGATAATCCGACCTGGGGTAGTCTTGATATACTGAGCGATCGTCTCCCCGTCAGCAGTTTCCCTAACCTTACGTAAACGGTAATGTTTCCAAACCGTTCCATCTTCTAGAGTTTCCGTTTGGAGTACTTCATTATCAGGCTTATCAGTTTGCACCTCGTCGTCATATCTTACCCAGATGTAGGTATGTAAATCTAAAACCCCCTGTTCATAGGCTTTAATCCCATCTTCAAGATTAGCAAAATAGCGACCTTCACCCTTAACGGCTTTAGGATTTTCCGCGGTTAAATAATAACAACCCAAGACCATATCTTGAGAAGGAGCAATAATCGGACGTCCCGTTGCAGGAGAAAGAATGTTATGACAAGCCATCATCAACAGACGCGCTTCTGCTTGAGATTCTAGAGATAGGGGTACGTGTACCGCCATTTGGTCACCGTCAAAATCCGCGTTAAAAGGTGGACAGACTAGAGGGTGTAGCTGAATCGCACGACCATTTACTAAAATAGGTTCAAAAGCTTGGATACCTAAACGGTGTAGAGTAGGAGCACGATTGAGTAAAACAGGGTGACCAGTAATTACCTGCTCTAAAACCGTCCAAATTTTAGGATCATTGCGTTGAATCATCTTTTTCGCCGCTTTGATGTTATTAACCTCATTCAAGCGAATTAGACGATGAATGACAAAAGGTTGGAATAACTCGATCGCCATCTCTCTAGGTAAACCACACTGATAGATTTTCAGTTTAGGACCTACTACGATAACCGAACGTCCCGAATAGTCAACCCTTTTACCTAAGAGGTTTTGACGGAAACGACCTTGTTTACCCTCGATAATATCTGAGAGAGATTTCAGAGGACGATTATTAGCCCCAACAACGGTTCTTCCCCTTCTTCCGTTATCGATTAACGCATCTACAGACTCTTGAAGCATCCGTTTTTCATTACGGACGATAATTTCAGGAGCAAGAATTTCTTGGAGACGAGCTAAACGGTTATTACGATTAATTACCCGACGATAGAGATCATTTAAATCAGAAGTAGCAAAACGTCCACCATCGAGTTGTACCATGGGACGCAAATCAGGAGGAATCACAGGAATCACTGATAGTACCATCCATTCAGGTAAAGAACCAGTAGCGATAAAATTATCAATTACCCTGAGTCTTTTAATTAATTTTGCTTTTTTCTGACCTTTACTATCAATAATTTCTTCCCGCAGTTTTTCTGCTTCTGACTCTAGATCAATTTCTGCTAATAATTGTTGTATCGCTTCTGCTCCAATACCAACCTCTATACCTTCTAGAGTAGAATCTTCAGCATAAATTTGCTCTTCAATTTCTTGCCATTGATCCTCTGTCAATAATTGTTTAGCCGTTAAATTATCAGCATTACCAGGATCTAAAACTACATAAGAGTTGAAATAAACTATCTGCTCTACATCCCTGAGTGGCATATCTAGTAAGATACTTAGATAACTAGGAATCCCTTTGAGATACCAGACGTGAGTCACAGGAGCAGCTAGTTTTATATAGCCCATACGATGACGACGTACCCGCGATTCGGTTACCTCTACTCCACAGCGTTCACACACAATCCCTTTGTGTCTTACCCGCTTATATTTACCACACCAGCACTCCCAATCTTTGGATGGTCCAAAAATTTTCTCACAGAATAACCCATCCATTTCTGGTTTAAGGGTACGATAGTTAATCGTTTCTGGAGTAGTGACCTCACCTACTACAATCCCATTGGGTAATGTTCTTTCTCCCCACTGTCTGATCCTTTCTGGGGAGGCTAATCCTATTTTAACGTAGTCAAATCGTCTTTCTTGTCGTTGCTTCATTTTCGGGTTGTCGAACTTCCAAAGACTTGGACTTTTGCTAAATCCAAAACTTAATTATAATCGTTTTTGTACTCTTTTTGGTTGTTATTCTTGGAGAGAATGTTATAGTAGTTCATAAGTACTAATTCCTTATTCCTTATGATTCCTCGACAATTAACCCTCAAAAACTTTCTCAGTTATCAACAAGCTACTCTTGATTTTCGCGGTTTACATACCGCTTGTATCTGTGGTGTCAATGGTGCGGGTAAGTCATCTCTATTGGAGGCGATTACCTGGGCGATTTGGGGTAAAACCCGCGCAGGAAGTAACGATGATGTGATTCATACAGGTGCGACTGAGGTTAGAGTTGATTTTGAGTTTAGTTTTGCCGAAAATACTTATCGAGTTATTCGCACTCGTCAACGAGGGAGTCGGAGTGATTTACAATTCCAAATTTATACACCTAAAGGTTTTAGCCCCATTACTAAAAAAGGTATAACAGCAGGTCAAGAGGAAATTAATAAACATATTAAATTAGATTATGATACTTTTATTAATTCTGCTTATCTACGTCAAGGTCGAGCTGATGAGTTTATGTTACTTAGACCTGGTAAACGTAAAGAAGTATTAGCTAATCTCCTGAAATTAGAACAATACGAAGAATTAGAAGAAAAAGCTAAAAACAAAGCCAACCAATATAAACAAGAGAGAGAGAGAATCGCAGCTGAATTAGAGCAAATAAAACAAAAAATAGCTACTAAACCCGATATTTTACACAGAATAGAATCAATTACCACGGAGATAGAAGAAACTCAATTAACTATTAGTCAAATTCAACAGCAATTAGACTTACTGAAAGAAAAAAAACACACCAGACAACGTTTGTTAGACGAATTAAAAATTAAACAACAAGTCTTCAGAGATAGTCAGCAACAAAGCGATCGCCTCACTAAAGAATATCAAAATACCCTTAAACAACTTACAGAATTAGAAAACCTCCTGCAACAAGAATCAACCATTACTACTAACTATCAGGAATTACTTAACCTTAAAACCCAAGAACGCAATCTCAGAGATAAATCTCAACAACATCAACGTCTCCAACAACAAAAACAACAACTTGAACAACAAATTCAACAACAACGTCATCAGTTAGAATTAAACGCACAAAAACTGCGAACTAACTTAGATAATCTGAATCAAGAAGAACAAGAAATTAAACAAATACTCAGCAATCTAGACTCAATCACTCAACAGGTACAAGAATTACAACATTATCGTCAACGATTGAGAGAATTAGATAATTTACAACAA
Organism: Gloeocapsa sp. DLM2.Bin57; assembly: GCA_007693955.1. NCBI lineage: Bacteria > Bacillati > Cyanobacteriota > Cyanophyceae > Chroococcidiopsidales > Chroococcidiopsidaceae > Gloeocapsa > Gloeocapsa sp. DLM2.Bin57. The sequence continues at coordinate 3,113 of RECR01000115.1, read as the reverse complement.
GAAGTTGTCCCCTTAAAACAAAGAAAAGATCATCTTCAGATCCAAATAGAAAGAGAAAAAGCCCAATTAGAAGCAAGTTTAACTCAGTTACAACAAACAGTCACTAAATTAAGTGAGGAATTAGCTAAAAAAACACAACAGTTAGCCCAATTAGAGCAAATAGAAGAACAATTAGAGATACTCCAGAAAAAACGGACTCGTTTAGAATGGATCAAACAGAAAATTCAAGAACAAAGTAATCGAGAAGTCAGATTAAAAGAACGTCAGGAAACCTTAAAAAAAGAGTTAGAAAAACTTAGTCAAAAACAAGATTCTCTCCAACACAGCGAAGCTATTTGTCCTCTCTGTGAACAAAATTTAGGAGAACATCATCTTCATCAAGTTATCAACAAAACAGCACAAGAAACAGAGAAAATAGAAACAGAATATTGGTCAATTCAAGAACAAATCGTCCAATCACAAAGAGAAAGAGATAATTTCAATAAAGAATTAACTACTCTTGAACAAGACTTAATTGAGTCGAGTTCCTTAGAACAAAAATATTATCAACTAGAAAATGAATTAGACATTCAAAATAAACGTTATCAAGAAAGAAAGCAAGTATTAACTAAAATAGAACTAATTGAACAATCCCTAGAAGATAAAACCTATGGGGAATCGTTGTTTGTAGAATTAACAGAAATAGAACAACAATTAGCCAAACTAAATTATGACGAGAAAACCCATAGTTTAATCAGGGAAAAAGAACGAGGATTGGGCTGGGTAGAAAAAAAACAAGCAGACATTGAAAGAGCACAAAAGAAACAACAAGAAATAGAACAATTAAGACCTCAAATATTAGCACAATTAGCAGCAATAGAAAGAGAGATAAATACTTTAGTTATTGATTCACCATTGCAGCAACAATTAGAAGAATTACTAACAAAAGTTACAGAATTAAACTATAATCCCGTTGAATATAATCAAATAGTCGAAGCTATAGACAAAGCTGACCAATGGGAGTTATTGTATCAACAATTACAGCAAGCTCAAGCCAAATATCCTCAAAAACAAACCGATTTAGCAGAAATTACCCAAAGACAAAAAGAACATCAGGAAAAATTAGTATCTTTCCAACAAGAATTAACCGATTTACAGACGCAAATAAACGCTATTGAAGACACAACAGAACCAATCAATCATCTTGACAAAGAAAAAGATAATAAACATAAACATCTCAATCATTTCTTAACAGAAAAAGGAAGTTTAACCGAAAAACAAAACCAGATAACTATAGCAGAACAAGAGCAGATAGAAAAACGAGAAAAACTAAAAACTCTACAGAAGCAACAAAGAATTTACGATGAATTAATAATAGCTTTTGGCAAAAAAGGGATACAATCGCTAATGATCGAGAATATTATACCTTATTTAGAAGCACAAACTAATCAAATATTAGCTAAATTAACCAGTAATCAATTACACGTAGAATTTGTCACCCAGAAAACCAATAGAACTTCAGATAAAATCAACGAAACCCTAGATATCAACATTCATGATAGTCGAGGAAAAAGACCCTATGAAACCTACTCTGGTGGGGAAGCATTTCGGATTAACTTTGCTATTCGTTTAGCCTTGTCAAAATTATTAACACAAAGATCGGGAACATCGTTACAATTATTAGTAATTGACGAAGGTTTTGGGACACAAGATCAAGATGGTTGTGATCGTTTAATTGCAGCTATTAATGCTATTGCTTCTGAATTTGCTTGTATCTTAACCGTTACTCATATGCAGCAGTTTAAAGAAGCGTTTCAAAACCATATTGAAGTCTATAAAACCAGTGAAGGTTCTCGATTAAGTTTATCTAGTTAAGGAGATTATATGAAAATTGCTGTAATTTGGCGCGGGATACTTATTACTTTAACTACTTTATTAATAGTGATAACTTTTGGGAGTTATTCAGCTAGTGAAAACTTTACTCAAGTTACCTTAATAGAGGGTTTAGAACATCCCTGGGGGATGGATTGGTTACCAACTGGAGAGATACTAATTACTGAACGTCCAGGAAGATTAAGAATAGTTAGAGATGGTCAATTAGATCTAGATCCTATTTCAGGAGTTCCCCGAGTTCTAGCATTAGGACAAGGAGGATTATTAGATGTTGCAGTTCATCCCCGTTTTGCTGAAAATGGTTATATTTATCTTACCTATGCTGATGGTACAGAAACAACCAATCAGACAAAAGTCGCTAGGGGTGTATTTAATGGAGTAGAAATAGAAAACCTAGAGACTATTTTTGCGGTTGATCAACCTAAAACAGGTGGTCAACATTTTGGTTCTCGAATCTTATGGTTACCCGATGAAACGATGTTAGTAACCATTGGAGATGGAGGTAATCCCCCCCTACAATTAGAAGGACAACTGATTAGAGAACAAGCACAAAATTTACAGAGTTATCTAGGAAAGGTGATACGTATCAATGATGACGGTTCAATTCCTAGTGATAATCCCTTTGTGGGAGAATCAGGAGTAAATCCACTGATTTGGAGTTATGGTCATCGTAACATTCAAGGGATAGCCTTTGATTCAGTTAATAATCGGATTTGGTCAACTGAACATGGTTCAAGGGGAGGAGATGAATTAAATTTACTTAAACCTGGAGAGAATTACGGTTGGCCAGAAGTTTCTCATAGTTTAGAATATAGCACAGGTGAGCCTGTTTCTGCTCATCAATCTTTACCAGGGATGATCGATCCTCGGGAGGTTTGGACTCCTGCGATCGCCCCTTCAGGATTAACGGTTTACTATGGCGATCGCTTTGCTAATTGGTCAGGAAATTTACTCGCAGGTGGATTAGTTTCTCAAAGTGTCCACAGAATCGAGTTAGACGACTCAGGTAATGTTATTAATCAAGAACAGATTCCCATCAATCAAAGAGTTAGAGATGTACGTACAGGTCCTGATGGTTTAATCTATATTCTCACCGATCGCTCATCAGGACAACTAATTAGATTAGATCCTCGATGAAAACTGATAGCTTATTTCAATAATTGGTTACAACTTAGCTTAACCGCGAGAAGCCTCAAGCTTTATTTTCTCAAATAAGCGTGAGATGAATCGCGTCCTTATTT
>RECR01000114.1 GCA_007693955.1 Gloeocapsa sp. DLM2.Bin57 | reverse complement strand
GCTCCAAAAACGAATATACAGAGCCAAAGTAGCGGGTAACCAAAAGCTAGTCAAGGGTCTGCAACGGTTGTTAGTAAATAGTAAGAGCGCTAAAGCTTTAGCCATACGTAAAGTAACCCAAGACAATAGAGGCAAGAGAACCGCAGGTGTAGATGGACGTAAAGTCCTCACGCCTAAACAACGTATGGGTCTAATAAACAACCTCAAGATTGAGGGGAAAGCCAAACCGTTAAGAAGGATATACATTCCTAAACCCAATGGCGAAAAAAGACCCCTATCTATTCCTACTATTAGAGATAGAGCAGTCCAGATGCTACTCCTGATGGCTTTAGAGCCAGAATGGGAAGCGGTTTTTGAGCCTAACAGTTATGGATTCCGACCAGGTCGGTCATGCCACGATGCTATAGAAGCAATCTTTAACCAAATCCGATATAAGCAGAAATGGGTATTGGATGCGGATATAGCCAAATGTTTTGACAAAATCAATCATCAATATCTACTGGAAAAACTAGGAGACTGTCCGGTAAACTTTAAACGTCAAATCAAGATGTGGTTGAAATCGGGATTCATGCAAGATAAAGAGCTATTCCTAACAGAAGAAGGAACACCGCAAGGAGGGGTGATATCACCGTTGTTAGCCAATATCGCACTGCATGGAATAGAAGATAAATTAAACGAATGGGTGAAAACGTGGAGAGGACACAAAAAGAATAACCTAAAATCATTTTCCTTTATCAGATATGCTGATGACTTTGTAGTAATACACGAGTCCAGAGCAATCGTAGAAAGAGCAAAAGAAATAATCAGCTCACTTCTCGAACCAATCGGGCTACAGTTGAAAGAGGAAAAGACCAAGATAACCCATACAACAGAAGGATTCGATTTTCTAGGATTCAATATTAGACATTATCCACAGGGTAAACAGCAAAGCGGGAAATCAACAAATGGTCAGAAATTAGGTTACAAGACTTTAACGAAACCTTCCAAAAAAGCAATCAAAAAGCACTACGAAAAGATAGCGGATATCATCAGAAATAACAAGAGTGTGAATCAATCCGTACTTATAAAACTCCTGAATCCTATAATCCGTGGGTGGTGTAATTACTATTCTACGGTGGTGAGCAAGGAAGAATTCTCGAACTTACATTGCTTAGTGTATGGAATTTTGAAAAGATGGTGTAAACGCCGTCATCCTACAAAAGGAGCAAAATGGGTCAAAGAAAAATACTTCAAGCAGGGAAGGGGAAAAACAACGAGTATGGAAATCGAAAAAACCCGTAATTGGGTATTTAAATCTGATGATGGATACGAATTGCTCGAGCACCCTGATACCGTGATTAAACGTCACATTAAAGTTCAAGGCAATCGCTCGCCCTACGACGGGGATAAAGTGTATTGGGGACAAAGGCTATCTAACTCTATCGAACTAACGACCCGAGAGCAAACTCTGTTAAAACGACAAAAAGGTAAATGTAATATCTGCCACAAAGAATTCAAATTTGAGGACATATGGGAAGTTGATCATATAGTCCCCAGATGTAAGGGTGGAAAAGATACTTACGAAAACCTACAATTCGTTCATGCACATTGCCATGATGCGAAAACTAGAACTGATGGAAGCCTAAGAAATGGTACTCGTGACAAGAGTCAAGTAGTTGAGGAGCCGTGTGAGGTGAAAGTCTCAAGCACGGTTTTGCAGACGAGTCGGAAGGGTGACCTTCCAGCTTAGTTTAACAAGAAGCGGGAGCAAATTTGAAACAGGAGAATTAAAAATATGGTTATTTGTCCTAGTTGTGCACACGTTAACCCTGATGGAGCGACCAATTGTGAAGAGTGTATGACTCCTTTACCAATGATGATTCAATGTCCCCAATGCGGTGAATCGGTTCAAGATGATGCTGTTTTCTGTGGTAACTGTGGTTACAATCTCCAACAAAATAATACAGCACCAGAAACACCAGAAATACCAGAAATACCAGTAGTAATAGAGTCAGAAGAAACAGAAGCAGAAGTAGAAGAAACAGCAGTTATTCAGGAGTTAGAGGTACCCCCTGTTGAGATAGAAGAGCTAAAACCAACTATTTCTACTGCTTTTTTACATCACGTTCAAACCGAACAAAATTTAGAACTACCTAAAGAATCAAAAGTTATCTACTTAGGAAGACCTAACGACCAAATAGCTCCAGATATAGACGTCTCCGCATTCCCTGACTCGGATATAGTCTCTCGCATCCACGCGGATATTCGTTTAGAAGAGGATGGCTGTTATTATCTAGAAGATATGGGTAGTGCCAATGGCACTTATATTAATGGTCAACCCTTACCGCAAGGTAATCGTCATCTTTTGACAACGGGCGATCGCTTTTCCCTAGGGAAGGAAGATAAGGTAACTTTTGTGTTCTCAGTATCCTAAACTTGTTAAAATGAATCAGGGGAATAAGTAGTAATTAAGGGACAAAAACAATGGGGGTAAAACTAGATAAGCCGATTTTAATTACCACAGTTGGTTTAGGGTTAACAGTATGGTTGTGGTCAAACCTGGGAGATTCGGTAGTAGCTATAGGAGAATGGAGTGTCAGTGGAGCGATCGCTCTAGGCGGGTTACTCTGGTTACTACAAAATAAAGGGAAAAAACAACCATCACCCCCATTAGTCAGGATAAATCTAGATATAACCAAGGTTAATGGCGCGATCGCTTCTTGTCAACAAATGTTAACTAGTTTAGCTCAAGAAGCTCCCGAATTAAATTTAACTAGTTTAAAACAACAACTAGAAGGATTACCAGAATCGTTGAACCGTGAAACTCTGACCTTGACTATCACTGGTGCTAATAAAGTCGGTAAAACAACTCTGAAAAAACTCCTAGAAACAAATTATAGCAACTTAAGTTGGCAAGAAACAACTACAGCTTTAGATAATAGCGATTTATTATTATTCCTAGTCAATGGAGATTTAACTGAGTCAGAATGGTCAAAAATCCAACAATGGCACAGTTTAAACCATAACATTATTTTAGTTTTCAATAAACAAGACCAATATCTACCCGAAGAACAAGTTTTAATCACCGCACAACTAAAACAACGGGTACAATCAATTATTCCTGTAGAAAATGTGATCGCGATCGCTTCTCAACCCAAACCAGTTAAAGTCAGGGAACATCAAACAGATGGTACTATCAAAGAGTGGTTAGAAGATCCTCAACCCCTTATTCAACCTCTACAAGAACGCTTAAACTACATTACTCAAAATCACCATCAACAACTAGTCTTAGCTACAACCTGGAGAGAAGCTAAACAATTACAACAAAAAGTTAAAACTCTCAGCAATCAATTACGTTTTGAGCGCGCTTTACCAATTATTGAACAATATCAGTGGTTAGCTGCAGCTAGCGCGTTAGCTAACCCTATAGCTGCGCTAGATTTGCTCGTTACCCTCGGGATTAATGGTCAGATGTTGGTTGATTTAGGTAAAATATACCAACAACAATTTTCCCTCTCTCAAGCTCAAACCGCAGCTGCTACCCTAGGAGAATTAATGCTCAAACTAGGATTAGTAGAAGTCTCCACCCAAACTATCGCAGGAATGCTGAAAACTAACGCAATTACCTACATCGCAGGAGGAAGTGTACAAGCAATCAGTGCCGCTTATCTGACTAGAGTAGCAGGTTTAAGCTTAGTAGAGTATTTCCAAGAACAAGATGTTACCCTCGAAGGTTGGAATTTAGACAAATTAGCAGCCAAAATTAAACAAGTTTTTGCTCAAAATCAGAAAATGAGTATAATCCAAAACTTAGTTAAACAGGGAGTTTAAGTGGAGCGATTGCTCGTCTTAGGCATCTTTTTGAGAATCTTTTGTGCCAAAAACTCCTTACTTTCACCAGGAGCATTTGCTCCTGGTATTTCTGGACAAATAGCCCAATATCCTCCCTCAGAGGCTTTTTCAATAATTGCTGTAAATTCTCCTTTCATTTTAGTTTAACTTTGGCTATCTAGATTGTGGTTCATTTAATAGTAACACTGGAGTAAAGATTAACTGTGAATTCTCGCTTCAGGGTAAAGATTAGCTAGGATCTCACTTTCAATGAAGGCTAATTCCTCTAAACGTTGATTAACCTTTTCTTTCTCAAAGTAATGATGAGCTAACAGCCAATAAATACCATAGTGACGGGCTTCTGAGACCATTAAACCACGATAAAAGCTAGCTAGTTCGGGATTAGGGCAAAATTGGGCTAATAATCCTAATCTCTCATGAGAGCGCGCTTCAATCAAGGCAGCAACTAATAGAGAATCAAGGAATCTTTCTGGTTCTTGTTTACTAATCTGGTCTTTAAGCTTAGCACCATAGGGAGAAGGTTTTAAAGGTCCTAGGGGAATATCTAAACGCTCTAACCATTGGTTAACTAACTCAAAATGCTCTAATTCTTCTTTGGCGATCGCTGTTAACTGTCTAACTAACTCGTGATAGGAAGGATAACGAAACAAAAAATTAAGGGCAACTCCTGCCGCTTTGCGCTCACAATGGGAATGATCCAGTAAAATTATCTCTAGATTGTTAAGAGCTTGGTTGATCCAACCAGAACTAGTGGGTTTTTTGATAATATTGATCTTAGTAGTTGTTGGCAACAACATCTTCAATTTGATAATAAATAATTATTATAATGTCTCAGCGTCGGATTGTTATTGGTGACGTTCACGGTCATTACTACGCTCTTATGAGCTTACTAGAAGCGATCGCCCCTAGTCAAGAAGATAAAATTTATTTTCTTGGTGATTTAATTGACCGTGGTCCTCATAGTGCCCAAGTGGTACAGTTTTTAATGGATAATCAATATCCATGTTTATTGGGTAATCATGAAAAAATGTTACTCGATGCTATTGGTGATGGTAAAGTCCTACGGGATGAGTTACATATATGGCTTTATTGTGGTGGTTATGCTACCTTAGAAAGCTATCAAAACAATATACCTCAAGAACACGTTAACTGGTTAAAAGCTTTACCATTATATTTAGATTTAGGGGATATTTGGTTAGTCCACGCGGGATTAGATCCTAAACTAACTATTGAGGAACAATCCTCAGAGCAGTTTTGCTGGATTAGAAAACCCTTTCATGGGATGAGTGAGCCTTATTTTAATGATAAATTAATTGTGACAGGACACACGATTACCTTTACCCTACCTGGAGTCAAACCTGGTAAAATCGCTAGGGGGAGAGGTTGGATTGATATTGAAACAGGAGCTTATCACCCTCGTAGTGGTTGGTTAACCGCTTTTGACGTTGATAACGAGAAAATCCACCAAATCAATACTAAAGACAGGGTTTATCGTTGTCTTACTCTGCAACAGGCGATTATTGATATCGATCCTAGTAAAATTAGTCAGAAAGTAACTGAAGATGATCTAGAATAAACTACGGATTTGACGTTGATACTCTCGGGGGTTTAAACCATCTCCCCGACTAGCTGTATTAGGGTTAAGTTGTTCTCTAAGTAAAACAATTCGATCTTGTGTCGCAGGATGGGTACTCAGTATCGCTAAATTACTCCCCCCAGAATATTTTAATAATGTTTCCATAAAGGTAACCATAGCAATGGGAGCATATCCAGCTTTTTGCAGATTATTTAAGCCGAATTGATCTGCTTCTAGCTCATTTTCCCGACTACGGGGTAAATTAAAACCTACCTCTATTCCTAACCTAATGGCGTCACTTTCTTCTAATCCCGTTGCTCTCATTAACCCAGAGGCGATCGCTCTTCTTTGAATTGCTTTTAGAGCATGACGACCTACTATGTGTCCTACTTCGTGAGCTACTACACTAGCTAATTCAGCTTCATTAGTAGCTTTAACCATTAAACCAGTATTGATATAAACAAACCCTCCCATGGTAGCAAAAGCGTTAACAGAGTCATCGTCAATAATTTGAAATGTATAAGGGAGTGAGGGACGATCACTAGTTCTGGCTATTCTTTGTCCAATACTATTGAGGTAACGATTTAATTGAGGGTTGCGATTTACCCTGAGATTGTTTTGGGTTAATAATTGCTGATTAATTTCTTTACCCAATTCTACCTCTTGACTATCGGAGAGTTGGGAAATTTGCAGAATTTGAATACCTTGTATCAGAATATCCAACCAAGGATTACTATAGCTAGGTGTTCGATAGCCAACAGTGACCATAACAAAAAAAGTTACTGATAGTAACAAAGAGAGCCAACGATTTTTACCGCGTTCCCAAAATTTTAACATTAGTAAAAAATCAAGCCTGAATTATTGACCACTCATGGTTTGATAGCGATAGAAGTTAAATAAATCAAATAAACCACCCACAAAAGCAAAAGCGAAGCTAATCACCATAATGCCTTGTAAAGGATAGCCATTACCAAAAACTGCCAGAAAATCCATAATTTGTCCTGCACAATTAGTAGCTAACCAATAACAGCCAGGAATATAACCCATCACCAGGAATAAACCTAGGATCATTCCCGTTAGTACAAAAGGTGCACTAAAGGTAAAAGCTGTGGTTAGTAACAAAGAGGAGATTAAACGAAAAACTAGGTTAATCATTGATTAGTACCCTATGAGCTGGTTATCTGTTTTTAGAATAATCGCAAAAGTTGAACATTAACAAAATGCTCAACAATATTAAATGATTATTAAAATTAGTATAAACAAGCCTTAAGTAGTGTAAAGCTTTTGTAAAGAACTGTTAAGCAAATACCTAGATTAAGTTATAGTTTCTTAACAAATTTAGGATACTGAGACGGTTTTAATATTGACAAACTCTCGAATACCTTCAACACCTAATTCTCTTCCGTAACCCGAACGTTTAATACCACCAAAAGGTAAACGGGGGTCAGATTTCACAAAACTATTGATAAAGACACAACCCGCTTCTAATTCATTAATCAGACGTTGTTGTTGTTGAGGATCATTAGTCCAACCACTCGCACCTAAGCCAAAAACAGTATTATTAGCTAAACTAATGGCTTCATCTAGGTTAGTAACAGTAAATAATAAAGCTACAGGACCGAAAAACTCATCGATCGCCCCAGGAGAATTAGGAGGTATATCAGTGAGAATAGTTGGGGGATAAAAATAACCAGTGAGATCCCTTAATGGTTGACCTCCTGTTAATAATTTTGCACCCATAGCCACGGTTTTTTGTACTTGTGCGTCTAATTCTTTAAGCATACCTTGAGTAGCTAATGGTCCTACTTCTGTTTCAGGTAATTGGGGATCGCCGATTTGGAGTGCTTGAAATTTAGCTACCATTTTGGCTGTAAATTCAGCAGCGATGGTATCTTGAAGGATAAAGCGTTTAGCTGCGATACAGGATTGACCGTTATTGAGCATGCGAGAGGTTACAGCTGCACTTACTGCTTGCTCTAAATCAGCACTTTCTAGTACAATAAAGGGGTCAGAACCCCCTAATTCTAGAACTGTTTTTTTAATCTCATTACCCGCGGTAGCCGCCAGACTCATTCCCGCGGGTTCACTTCCTGTGAGAGTAGCTGCTTTCACCCGAGGATCTCTAACTATGGCTTCTACTTGAGATGCTCCAATTAACAGACTTTGAAAACTTCCCTTAGGGAAACCCGCAGCTAGAATAATTTTCTCAATTTCTAGGGAACATTGGGGGACATTAGAAGCGTGTTTAAGTACGCCCACATTTCCCGCCATTAAAATCGGTGCTGCGAAGCGAAATACTTGCCAGAAGGGGAAATTCCAAGGCATTACAGCTAGAATAATTCCTAGGGGTTGATAAGAGACATAACTATTTTTGGCGTCGGTAGTTATGGGAGTATCTGCTAGAAGTTTTGCGCCATTTTCCGCGTAATAACGACATACCAAAGCACATTTAGATACCTCAGCGATCGCCGCTTTAATTGGTTTACCCATTTCTAGAGTCAGTAACTTGCCTAATCTCGGTGCTTCTGTTTCCAGGATTGTTGCTGCTTGGTTTAGCCATTGACTTCTTTGGTCAAAAGTAGTTTGACGATATTCTTTAAAAGTACTTGCAGCGAGGCTTAATTTAGCTTCTATTTCTGTATCTGAGAGTGGAGTAAAGGTAGCTACTGTCTCTCCTGTGGCTGGGTTAATTGTTGCGATAGCCATGGCTGATGGTTTGTAAACTCTAATACTTTCTAGCTTAAATTATGGGAGCTTGATTGAGGTTTATTTTAAGATTTTCTTAATCTAAAGAGATTTCGGGAATCTCATCGATGGTTTGACTAGGGTTAAGCAATTTATGATCACCCACCAGAGAAGAGTAATAAGGACAACTAGACTGACAGTCATCACGATGGGGAAAATCACCCGTTGCTAACCATTGGTCTAGATTAGATAATAATTGCGCTAAATCTTGTTGAGTTTGTTGATGTTGACTCTGACTATACTTAAAGCTCACAGATTGAGCTTTTTGAGGTAATTTAACAAACCAATAGGTTAGGGAGATATCCTCGGGTTGATAATCAGAAGTTTCGGCTAAAACGTATAAATATAAACGAGTTTGCCAGTTATTAACTAATTTCTGGCTATCTTCAGGTAGAGGATAAGTTTTCCAATCGATAATCTGCGCTTTTTCCTCGGTAATGATTAATAAATCGTAGATAACAGTAAATAAATAATCATGAAAACAGATTGTTCGTTGATGTTCAGCCTCACGCCAACTATAATTATCTGATTGAAATAAATCTGGTGCTGCGGTTTGGAGAGAATGGAGCGATCGCCCCATTTCTCTATCTGCTTCAGCAAAAGCATCAATAGATAGACCTAATTCTCTCTGCTGCATCAACAAATGAAAGCGACTACCCCAATCTAACCTTTCTAATTGTTCAGGAGTAGTAGGTAAGTTCAATTGTTCCAAGTAGTTACGTTGAAACAAAGGAGGACAAATCGTTAATTGATTGAGTTGTCCTTGAGATAGTCGCTGTTTAATCTTGGCAGTCATGCTTCAGCTAGATTTCCTAAGTATATACCCAATTCTCGGGCTGTTTTAACCATAAAGCAATCAGGTTTAACTGGTGCAGCACATTGGTCATGTTTATGAGCTTCTCTGACGATCGGCATTACTTCTTCTAATGATATGTGATCTACTTGTCCATAGCGCCAGATAATTAATTGTGAGTAAAGTTCCTCTTCTATCAATTTTACAGCTTTAATGCCAAAAGCAGTACCCATAATGCGATCGTTCGCAGAAGGTATCCCACTACGTTGTAAATGACCTAAAACCGTGACTCTGGTATCAATACCACTGAGAGTACAGAAAATCCCATCCTTAGTTTGACATAACTCTTGACTTTTTATTTTCATCAAATCCCCGAGGTGATCGGCGATATTCTTTTCTTTTTCTCCTAGTTCATTTTTCACACCTTCAGCGATGACCACGATCGCAAATCGGCGACCAGTCTTAGTCAAGTTAGCAATTTTAGTACAACAACCCTCCACCACTTCATCGGTCAACTGAGGAGCTAATTCTGGTATAAGGATAATATCAGCACCCCCTGCGATTCCTGAATTTAAGCCTAGATGTCCTGCGTCTCTTCCCATTACCTGTATAATCATTATTCTTTCATGACTAGCTGCGGTAAAAGTCAAGTCATAGATTGCTCTGGTAACGGTATCTACTGCGCTATCAAAACCCACAGAATATTCTGTAAAAGGTACATCGTTATCAATAGTTTTAGGTATAGCGATAAAATTCCAATTACCTAATTGAGCTAAATTATGCAGAATTTCTAGACTTCCATCTCCACCAATAGCGATTAAAGCGTCTAACTTCATTAAATCGTATGCGTAGAGAATTTCTTTAGCGATATCTGGTTGATTGGGGTTACCCTTACTTACTGAACCGAGAATTGTCCCACTAAGAAACTGAAGGATATCTAATCCTCTTAGTATTCCTGGTATATTATAGCCATGTTCTTTTAATAACAAATCTTCAGGTTGACATTTACCCCGAGCAATATCTAGAAAACCATCTGTACCAAAGGGAATCCCATATAATTCCCAACCTTTACGATTAACACATTTGACGACAGCACGGATAACGGCGTTTAAACCTGCACAGTCGCCACCACTTGTTAGTATGCCAATGCGTTTTATCATATTGATAATAAATAACTTTACGAGTTTAATTTTAGTTCAGAGTCAATGCTAATCAGATAAATTAAACCTTTAATTAATATCTAGACTAGTTAAATCATCCTTTCCTCATTTTTGTTCACTTAAATTAACATAACTTAGAAGATCAAAATATTACTCGCGACTAAATCGGGCTGATTGCGTAAAATCGCAATTTGAGTTAAAGGAATATCTCTACCGGTATTAATATAAGCCAATCTACGTACATCTTGAGCGTAAACAAAACCTAAATTAAAATCATTTGGTAAACTCGTAAAACGGGAAATAGTAATAAACTGGTCTTCGGGTAGTCTTCCTCTAGATAAATTATTACCAAAACCTCGTCGAGAAATAGTAATCCAATCAGCAGCGGGATTAAAATCAGTAATAGTATTTCTTCCTTCTCGAGGATTATTAAACTGAAATCTATCTCTACCCCCTCCACCAATCAAGACATCGTTACCAGGTCCACCAATCAGGATATCCTTACCAGGTCCACCGAGAAGAGTATCATTACCAGTCCCACCTTCTAAGGTATCATTACCAGTCCCACCTCTGATTAAGTCTCTACCAGGTCCTCCTTGGATGAAGTCGTTACCTGATCCTCCCTCTAAGATGTCATCTCCCCTTAAACCTTTGAGGGTATCATCTCCACCTAATCCCTCAATCGTATCATCGAGATTAGTACCAATCAGGATATCACTACGATTTGTACCTCTGATTATTCCTGCTACTTCTACCGCACCGATATCTACGGTACGATTAGAGATACGAGGTAATCCCCGTTGATCTGTGCTTAATTCTTCTGTTACAAGATTATTTAAACCTCCATCAATAGCGGGACTATTGGATAAGGGAAGATGAGTCAGAGTAGGACCACCATTATCTGCTAAATCTTCTAAACCAGGATTTTCTACCCCGTTGATGTCTCCTCTCTGATTAAAGACTCTCCCTGCGTTTCCTATCCCAATCAGGTTACCACCTTGACTCTCAAAGGTATTTTCATCCCCTGTAAAGTCTATATCCGTATTTTTGTTACCCGCGACTATACTGTTACCGATTTGTACTAAGTTACCTCGGTTAGCGATACCACTTCCTTGACCTCCTGTAGCTTCATTATCGGTAATAGTGCTATTATTGATAATTACTGTACCAATTCTATTTAAAATACCACCTCCTGTACTCCCTGAGTTATTAGAAATAGTACTATTAGTAATGCTAACTAAATTATTCCAACCATCATTATTGATACCACTATTGTTGTTATTACTAACTGTACTGTTAATGATATTAGTATTACTTGTTGCTATAATACCATTATCACTATTACCATCAATTGTACTATTAATAATGTTAGCTGTATTAGATGAAACTCTGATACCTTGACTATTATTATTAATTATCTTAGTATCAGTGATCTTGGTTATTCCACTAGAATAAACTCCTCTACGACCATTATCAGAAATAGTACTGTTAGTTATTTCTAGAGTTCCTCTAGAATAGATTCCTTGATCGCCATTGTTAGCAATAGTACTATTAGTTATCTCTAAAGTTCCACTAGAAGATATTCCTCTATTACCATTATTATCAATAATACTGTTTTCTATATTTAAAACTCCTCGGGAAGAGATGCCAGTTCCTCTATTATCAATAATTCTTGAATTATTAATACCTATTATGCCAGTGTTTTTATTATTAATAGCAGTATAATTACCAGAAATAATAGTATCTCTTATTTGAACATTATCCCCTGAGTTGTCAATAGCATTATTATGCCAATTACTAGCATTAATAATACTCAGTTTTTCTATTTCAACCGTAATTTGTTCATCAGAAAACCCATCATTAATAGAGAATACAGTATTTTCATTACCATCTATGGTCAGATTTTCTGCACCTAAACCAACTATTTTTAAGTTATCAGAAATCTCTAAAGGTACTCCGATTGTAAGAGTAATCGTTCCACCAGTAAGGGAAGGATCAAACTCAATAATATAATCTCCAGGTACAGAATTAGCTCGATTAATCCCATCTCTCAGGGAGACTCTACCTCTAGTGATTCCGTCGTCTTCATCTTCTAAAGTATTAACGACGATAGTTTCTAAAACCCCAGGATAAGCTGTAATTACTTCTTGACTAAAAATGATCTTGGGGTTAACATCT
This sequence comes from Gloeocapsa sp. DLM2.Bin57, assembly GCA_007693955.1. Classification (NCBI taxonomy): domain Bacteria; kingdom Bacillati; phylum Cyanobacteriota; class Cyanophyceae; order Chroococcidiopsidales; family Chroococcidiopsidaceae; genus Gloeocapsa; species Gloeocapsa sp. DLM2.Bin57. Next base: position 6,130 of record RECR01000114.1, on the reverse strand, counting down.
CCTCTGGTTACTTCTAAATTCCAATTACCACCTTGAGCTGAATTCCCTGTTAAAGTTGTAGAAGCTGCGATATTTGCTCCCGTTAACTTGTGTAATTGATTAATGAATGCTTTTCCTACCTGAGTCGCTGCAACTTTACACCCATAGATAATTATTTCCTCTATTCTCCATTGCTGTAATTGAGTTGCGTATTGGTGGAGATTGTGAATATTTAACTTTAAATTACCTAAATAAAGATAACCTGGACTACCATGAGAGACTAGATGGAGAGTTTTAATCTTTTTTTTAGCTAGATAAGCAATAGGGTTAATTCCTTCGGTAATCACAAATATTTCTATATCTCTAGGTATCTCCCCTAATAGGGTTTGATAGTGGGGAATCTGAGCATCGATTAGGAGTAGAGATTTAGTCATAGGTCTTAAATTAATTAGATACTTATATAATATGTATTCATGCTACCATAGTAAAGAAACATCTTGACAAAGAAGATCTAGTTAAAGTTGAGTAGTTCAGATCTCTAGATTTATGGTAAAATAAAGCCCAAGCGCTATTGACATTCATGGAGACCCAAACGTTTAACGAGCTTTTTCCATTATTTAATACAGCTGATCCTGAAACTCTCACTTGGCTATTATCCGTTGCTACAGAAGAAGAGTACGACGAAGACGAGACAATAGTTAGGGAGGATAGTTGGGGAAGATCTTTCTATCTAATTATCTCAGGATGGGTGAAAATTCAGAAACAAATCGACACACATCAAATCACCCAAGAAATTCTTGGTAAAGGTGATTTTTTTGGTGAAACGGCGATTTTAGACGATACTCCCCGAGGAACTAGCGTAATTGCTCTTTCTGAAGTAAAATTAATCAGTATTTCTGCACAACGATTTATTCAAACCTTACTCAAAGAACCACAAGTTCAACATAAATTACTACAACAAACTGTACATCGTTTGCATAAGCTACAAAATCGCTTTTACCGACGGTTACAACCTCCTATTAGTAGATTGAGTAAAGTACTAGTTTCTTTAGCAGAAAATTATGGTCAACCTACAGAGCAAGGTATAGAAATCTTAGAAATTCCGAGACAGGATTTAGCAGATATAGCGGAAACTACCCTAGAAGAAACGAATAATATATTAGAAAATATTCAAACCAAGGGTTTACTAACTATAGATGAACAACAACAAGTTTTTTGTTTAACTAATCCTAAACAGCTAATTCATTTAATCAGAAATCAATCATAATGACTCAAACAAAGACAATTTTAAAAACAGACAAGGTTAAAAATCTAGCCATAAACTATCAAGTATCTTTATCTCAACCAGGTTCTCATTTATTTGAGGTAGAATTAAATGTTAATAATTGGGATAAGCCAACTCTAGATTTAAAAATGCCTGTGTGGAGTCCTGGTTCTTATTTAATCAGAGAATACGCTAAAAATGTTCAGGATTTTAAAGCAAAAGATACTCAGAGTAATCAAGTTTTAAATACTGAAAAAATCAGTAAGAATCATTGGTTAATTGATACTAGTAACTCTGTTGATATCACGATTAGTTATCAAGTTTATGCTCATGAATTATCAGTGAGAACTAATCATTTAAACTATAGTCATGGTTATTTTAATGGCGCTGCTTTGTTTTATTATATTCCTGGTTATGAACAACAAGCAATTAGGGTAAAAGTTATCCCTCCCCAAGCAGATTGGCAAGTAACAACAGCATTACCAGAAGTAGAAAATAATGTTTATTTAGCTAAGGATTTTGATACCTTAGTTGATAGTCCTTTTGAAATAGGTACTCACTCACTAACTGAATTTGAAGTCTTAGGAAAAAAACACCGTTTAGCGATTTGGGGAGAAGGAAACCTTTCCCTTGAACAGGTTATCGCAGATATCCAAAAAATCATTAAGGTAGAAGCTGATTTATATGAAGGTTTACCCTATGAGGATTATCTATTTTTATTGCATTTATCAAGCAATGGTTTTGGTGGTTTAGAACATAAAAATTGTTGCAGTTTAATTTATTCTCGCTTTGGGTTTCGTGTAACCGAAAAATATCAACGTTTTCTGCAATTAGTAGCCCATGAATTCTTTCATCTGTGGAACGTAAAACGCATTCGTCCCCAAGCTTTAGAGACTTTTGATTATGACCAAGAAAATTATACTACTTCTCTCTGGTTCGCTGAAGGGGCTACGAGTTATTATGATTTATTAATCCCTGTAAGAAGTGGTATCTATGACGGAAAAACTTTTTTAGGATTTCTCAGTAAAGAGATTAGTAAATATCTCAATACTCCAGGACGTCAGGTACAATCTTTAAGTGAGTCAAGCTTTGATGCTTGGATTAAATTATATCGTCGCGATGCTAATAGTGATAATTCCCAAATATCCTATTATCTCAAAGGTAGTTTAGTTTGTTTGATGTTAGATTTATTGATTAGATCTCGTCATCAGAATAAGCGATCGCTTGATGATGTAATGCGGTTAATGTGGCGACGTTTTGGTCAACCAGAAATAGGTTACAGTCCAGAGGAATTAGAAGAAGTAATTAGTACTGTAGCAGAAACAGATTTAACCGAATTCTTTCAACTCTATCTACAGGGAACAACCGAACTTCCCTTAGCCGAATATTTAGCTTTATTTGGGTTACAACTGCAAGTAATAAATAAAGATAATGTCCCTGATTTAGGAATTCAACTAACAGATAAAGGAGTAGTTAAATTTGTCAGACAGGATTCTGTAGCAGCAAAAGTCGGGATTTCTCCTGGAGACGAAATATTAGCCATCAATCAGATACGTGTTCAAACAGAGGAATTTAACGAACGTCTCAAAGATTATCAAGAGGGTGATAAGATTGATCTTACTCTCTTTCACCAGGATCAACTACGTACGGTTAGCGTAGAGTTAGCTTTCCCGCAACCGAGTGGCTATGAAATTGTACCTCTGAAAGAACCTAGTCAACAACAAAGAGAAAATTATCAAGGTTGGCTGCAATCTGAATTGTAATTAATTGTACGGGTATCGATAAAAATGCACAATTTTCTTCCTATTGCTTATTTTCAAAATCGTTTTGTTCCTTTTGCAGAAGCGACAATCTCTATAGCTACTCATGCTCTACACTATGGTACAGGAGCTTTTGGCGGTTTAAGGGGTTTACCAGATCCTAATCAACCCCACCAAATCCTCTTATTTAGATTAGATCGCCATTGTCAACGTTTGAGTCAAAGTGCCAAATTTCTGCATTTTGATTTACCCGCGTCTAAAATCCAACAGATCATCACAGACTTTGTCCAAAAAAATCAGCCCAAAAATCCTTTTTATATTCGTCCTTTTGTCTATACCTCTGATTTAGGAATCGCCCCGAGATTACATAATATCGAAAAAGACTTCTTTGTCTATGGATTAGACTTAGGAGACTATCTCTCTCCCGAGGGTATTAGTTGTCGTATTAGTTCTTGGCATCGTCAAGAGGATCGTAGTTTACCCTTGCGTGGTAAAATCAGTGGAGCTTATATTACTTCTTCTCTAGCTAAAACAGAAGCGGTAGAGTCAGGATTTGATGAAGCGATTTTACTCAATTCCCAAGGTAAAGTCTGTGAAGCTACGGGTATGAATATTTTTATGGTCAGAAACGGTAAATTAATTACACCAGGATATGACCAAGACATTTTAGAAGGAATAACTCGCGATAGTGTAATTACCTTAGCCCAAGATTTGGGAATACCCGTACAAGAAAGACCCATAGATAAGTCAGAATTATTTATCGCTGATGAAGTATTTCTGAGTGGAACAGCAGCTAAAGTAACCCCAATCAAACAGATAGAAAACTATCAATTACCCCCGGATAGACCAATTACTACTCAATTGCGTGAGAAATTTTTAGCTATTACCGAAAATAGAGAACCTAATTATCAACATTGGGTTCATATTATCCCACTAAATAAATAATATACAGCGGGTGCGTTTATGAAACGCACCTACTATTTAACCAATTAAAGCCTTAGTTTCTGATTCTCCGAGTTTATGCAACTGTTTAGTTAGTAAAGTTGTTCCCAAACTCATAATTAAAACTTGACCAAAAACAGCTAAACCAAACTGGATAATTGAGTTCATTTGTTCTAAAGCATATATGGGTAAGGGGACAAATAACCACAATTCTGGGAAATAGTCAGGAGAGAATCCTAATAAATCCAAACCTAGAGGTACTAAAAAGATTAAACTTACCAAAGTACTGTTAGCCCAAAGTTGTCTTTGGCGATGACGTCTCAACAGAATTAGTTGAGTAACTACAGCATAGATAAACAGTAAACCGCTTTGAAACAGTAAGCTAATCACAGCGATTAAGCGATTATCACCAAATAAGAGGATAATTCCTGGCATCATAATTACTCCACTGATGATAAAATTAATCCCTAAAGAGGCGATCGCTGGACTATATTCACCAAAGATTAAATCTTCTAATAAAGAATTATGGGTTTGTTGGTGACGATAACGAGACCAAGTTTGCAGAGTTTCCCGAGCTGGAGTAAGATGGAAAATCAGTGTTAAACCGATGACTAAATGTAGAAAAAGTATCAGATAAAAATTAGACAATAACTCATTAGTATTTAAGGTTTGTAAGGTAAATCCAAAGGCTATAGCCATTACTGTTGTAGAGAACCAGTAACTGTGTTGTTTGTTAATTATTCTTCCTTCAGGGTTGTGGAAACGTCGTTTTAATCCAAACCAAACCCAATAACTAGCAAAAACTACATTAGCTACATATACAGCTATTCCTAGACATAAATTTTGCCAGAGAGAAAACTCATACCAGCGTAATTGATCTAGTTTAGTTATAGTCAGATAATCTAAATTATCCATACCCGTAGCCTCTGCTAAGTAGGGTAAAATTTGGAAAGGAGAAAAAAGCGATATCCAGTCCAAAAAGCTACCAGTAGGACTACCATAACGACTTAAAGTCATCGAACCCCAGATTAACAGATATAAGCTAACTACTCCACCTCCTAACCAAGCTATTAAACTACTTTTATAATATATAATACTTACAAGTAAAGCGAGAGAGTACCAGAAAAAACAGTTAAAGGCTACTACTATATTAAAAGTCACTAATAGACTTAAAGGTATTCCCGCGGCTAAACCAGCTATTAATTGCAAGGGAATAGCGAGTATCACCATCCAATAAATAAGTATAGGTACACCGAGAAGTTTCCCCAACAAAATCTTACTGTGGGATTGAGGAGTAAAACGAATAAAATTAAGTGTCCCGTTTTTTTCTTCTTTAGCTAAATCTTGAATGAGTAAGTAAACACCACTAATCAAGAGTAAGGATATAGTAATTACACTTAAACCGACAAATATATCTAACCAGAAAAGAGACCAGTTTATGTTGAGAGGTAAACTGCAATTTCCCTGACAGTAACGATTATATTTGCTAAATTTATCTGGTAATGCTGCAAAGTAACAAAAACCGATTAAAAACTGTCCTACAATACTAACAATACTAACGATCAATAAGCTTAGGGGTGTTAAACGTCCTTTTGCTTCTCGAAAGAGTTGCGGATTCCATTCCCCGATAACATCGATAATTTGGTTTAACATGCTGGAGATTTCCTTATCTAGCCGAATTAGGGTACAATAGATAACCTGTGTTAACCTATTTTAACTATTTTTTTAAATTTCTCCTCAAAAAGTAACAATACTCCATGAGCATAAGTTAAATGAACTACGTCTAGCCGACTTCACTTGAGCTAGACCACTTCTTTCTTCCTACTTTGGCTTGTATAGCAGTACGCGTTGTGGTTAGGACATTTTAAAGTTATGAAACCCAGTGCTAATCTACTCTTGCCTTGCGCGTAGGGCTATATCTTACCAACGACTTGTTTTAACTTTCTGTATTATTTTAATGCTTTTCCTGAATTTCAATCAATTAAAATCTTACTCTTGATTCCACCAATAAAAAGTTGTGTTTTCCTGTGACATTATACTCATAACATTATTCCTTGGTTTATGTACTAATTTGGTAATATTTTTTTAAGATCAAGCTGAAGATCATCAAAAGCAACAGGAGAAATTATTCCTTGCTTCAAGGTCAATTTAGTTTGATAATCATCTTGATGGGGTTCTCTCCAAA
>RECR01000113.1 GCA_007693955.1 Gloeocapsa sp. DLM2.Bin57 | reverse complement strand
CTGTAATAGGACCTAGTGTATCAGGAAAACCTTGTACCTCAATTTCTTGTTGACTATTGGTAGTTGTTATGTTAATACTCATAGCTTTTTGTCCAAAAATAACTTTTATAGTTCGATATAGCAATTGCGAACATTTTGAGAACAATTTATTGATTAGAAATTATTGACATCTTGTCGATAGTATATTTGTTTTACTTATATAAAAGTCCAGCAATTAGTATATTGATTCCCTGTTTCTAGGATGGAATAATTAGTGGGAATTGTAAAAAGTAAGAATACTTAATATGTTTAGATAATTAATAAGGTTTTAAGTAATTACACTACTTATTTAATTAGATATAAATACTCTCAAGGCTTGAGGAATAACCTTAAAAGTAGCAGGAGTAGTAACGGTCAACTCTCCATCGGTATTGATGGTTAAAGGTTTAGGAGACTTAATAATAATGCTTTGAGAAGGGTAAGCTTGAAGGGTTCGCACCCAGGGTAAAATATCGTGTCCTCCCTGGGGTAAAGTCCAAATCAAAGGGAAAATTTGCCACCAATTTTCTAACTCTAAACTATATAAATCTAAACGTTGGTCATTAATTTTAGCATCTTTAGCTACAGCCATTCCCCCACCATAATAACAGCCATTACCTACAGCAACTTGGATAGTTTTGACAGAGACAGAAGTATCGCCTATAATAATTTCAACCTCAAAAGGAATACTATTACGAATAACTTTGATAGCAGTAATTAGATAAGCTAAAGTACCCCAACGACGTTTAGCTTGATAAGAAAGATTTTCAGTAATTTTGACACTTAAACCTAAACTAGCTACATTAAAAAAATATTTACCATTAACCCAACCCAAATCAATATCATCAACCTTACCCGAAGCTATTACCTGACAAGCTTCTTTAATCCCTAAAGGAATACCTAGAGTACGAGCTAAATCATTAGCAGTACCCATGGGTAAAATACCTAAAGGGAGATTATGAGTCACTAAACTATCAACCGCTAGATTAAGAGTTCCATCTCCCCCACCAATAATCACTAAATCCACATTATCAGCTTGTTGGTTGATAATCTCTGGGATTTCTTGAGGATGATTACAAGGAATAACCACTAACTCAAAATCAAGCTCATGAAGAATATCTACAGCTAGTTTAAACTGTTTTTTTCCCTGGCGAGAGCGAGGATTAATTAATAATAAGGCTTTTTTAGACATAATTTATTCTAAAAACAGTGCAGTAGTGGTTGTTTGCAGTACTTTTAAAGCTTTGAGAGAACTAATTATCAGTCTCCCAGAAGCTATAGGTTTTTGACTCATCCTCAAAGCCAGGGAAAAAGGGTTAAGATTTCCTTGACTATCTAAGGCTAAATTGAGATCAGGTAAGTTTTGCTCATAATTATCGCTAATTACTCTGACAATAGCTACCTCCGGAAAGGTTTCTCTAATCAACCAACTTTCCATATCCACTACATCTGCACCTGTATGTAAGCTTAGTTCAGTTTTAGCTAAACTAGTATGCACTAAGCGATCGCAGGTTAACCCTTTGACTAAACTTCCCGATAACCTCTTGGGTATTTGCTGACATTCTCTCTCTAACAATTCCCCTGAAGGAGTTTGATAACAACAACTCTGATAGATAACTATATTTCCTAAACGATACTTAGGGTTGAGGCTTCCTGCTAAACCCAATAATAAAACCCTCTGTTGAGTTAATCTCGCAGTTTGTAGATAATTTCTTAACCCACTCACACCCATAGGAATGGGGATAACTTTAACCTTAGCCCTGGTTTTTTGTAGTCCATGACAGACTGCGGCATATTCTGCGCCTTTCGTTACTAAGATTGCTTCAATTTGTTTGAACATTAAATGATTATGCTATGATGAGTTTGTTGAGAAAAATTTTAAATAAACAATTAGAAATATTCCGAGCGATGAATCAAGCTTCTATCTTAACCCTAGACCAAGTAACTAAACAATTCTCCTCCCAAAACCAACCAGTATTAACAAAAATCAGCTTTAATTTAGCCCAAGGAGAGTTATTAGGATTACTAGGACCATCAGGTTGTGGTAAAACAACATTACTCAGAATCATCGCAGGATTTGAGCAACCCAATACAGGTACAGTCCAAATCGCCGATACAGTAGTATTTTCTAATCAAATCAACATACCTCCTGAACAGCGCAACACTGGTATGGTTTTCCAAGATTACGCACTTTTCCCCCACCTCACTATAGAAGAAAATATCGCTTTTGGACTCAAAGTCAAAGCTAAAAACCTCTCTCGTGTAGAGATTAAACAAAGAGTCAAAGAAACCCTAGGAATAGTTAACCTTTCGGGATTAGAAAAACGCTACCCTCATCAACTTTCAGGAGGACAACAACAGCGCATAGCTTTAGCCAGAGCACTAGCACCCAAACCTGCACTTATATTACTTGATGAACCATTAAGCAATTTAGATGTACAAATTAGGGAAACTCTACGACACGAAATACGCAATATCCTTAAAGCTACAGGAATCGCGGGAGTCTTCGTTACTCATGATCAAGAAGAAGCTTTAGCGGTGTCTGATAAAATTGCAGTTATGCGCCAAGGTAAAATAGAACAAATCGACGCACCCGAAATAGTCTATAGTCAACCCGCTTCTCGTTTTGTGGCAGAGTTTGTAACCCAAGCGAATTTTGTCCCTGCGAAAAAAGAGGGAAGTTACTGGAAAACCGAAATAGGTGACTTAACCCTGGAAGAAACCCCGAAATTAAGTCAAGAAGCGGAAGTAATGCTACGTCAAGAAGATATACAGCTAAAACCCGACCAAAGCGCACCAGTAGTTATCGCTGAACGTCATTTTCTCGGGAGAGAATACCGCTATTGTTTACAAACACCTTCAGGAAGAAGAATACACGCTTTAACCCCTATCAATACCAATCTATCCGTAGGAATGAGAGTAAAGCTAACTATTGATCCAGAATCTTTGCGAGTTTTTCCTAGATCTGAGATGATAAGTTAATATGCACTTAGATCAAATATTCTTAAAACCCTTGTCTCGCCTAAAAATCTCTCCCCTATTCCCTGCTAAAAGGCATTTTAAATGCGTTTTACCCTAGCAAAATGAGCAATATTCAACAACCAGATGAGCAAATTAGAGAATTAGCCTTTTTAAGTTTACGTCAAATCTACCTTAATAACGCTTATAGCGATATAGCTTTGGAAAGAGTCTTAAAAAAGAGTGATTTAAGCCCAAAATCTAAGAATCTAGTCTGTGAGTTAGTCTATGGAGTAGTCAGAAGACAAAGATATCTAGATGCTATTATTGACCAATTAGGGAAAAAAAAAGCTCACCAACAACCACCAGAATTGAGAATAATTCTTCATTTGGGATTATATCAACTCACTTATCTAGATCAGGTGATAGGAGCGATCGCTGTAAGTAGTAGCGTAGAATTGGCTAAAAAATTTGGCTTTACTGGGTTATCAGGAGTAGTCAATGGTTTATTGCGCAATTATCAACGACAACAAACCCCTTTAGAATTACCAGATAATAATATACAACGTCTCGGGATTCTCTATAGTTTCCCGGATTGGTTAATTGAAAATTGGCTCTCTATGTTAGGAGAAATAGAAACAGAATTACTCTGTCAATGGTTTAATCAATCTCCTAGTCTAGATTTACGAGTTAATATTCTCAAAACTTCTGTAGATGATTTAGCAGCAGTTTTAACTAACCAAGGATTAAATGTCTCACGGGTTGACTCTCTACCCCAAGCTTTACGTATTCATAATTCTAGAGGATCTCTAACTCAATTACCAGGTTATACTCAGGGTTGGTGGATGGTGCAAGATAGTAGTGCTCAACTAGTGACTCATTTACTCGATCCTCAACAGGGAGAAAAGATTATTGATGCTTGTGGTGCCCCTGGGGGTAAAACAACTCATATCGCTGAATTAATGGGGGATATAGGAGAGGTTTGGGCTTGCGATCGCTCTCGCTCTCGTTTAACAAAAGTTAAAGAAAATGCCCAACGGTTACAACTTAATTCTATCTCTATTCATAACCTCGATAGTAGCACTACTCAATTTCCCCAAGACGCAGATAGAGTTTTAGTAGATGCTCCCTGTTCAGGAAATGGGACACTACATAAACGACCTGATTTACGTTGGCGTCAAACACCCGAGCAAATAACTACTTTAACCACTCTACAAGCACAATTATTAGCTCAAGGGGCTAGTTGGGTCAAACCAGGAGGTAAACTAGTTTACGCTACCTGCACTATTAATCCTCCCGAAAATGAAGCTATCATCCAAGACTTTCTTGATCAACATCCCAATTGGTGTATTGATACTCCTAGTCAAGATTCTTGGTTAAATACTTTTATGACTCCCGAGGGTTGGTGCAAAATTTGGCCCCATCAACGAGATATGGATGGTTTCTTTATGGTTAGATTAACTTCTGAAAAATTAAGAATTAAGAGTTAAGAATGAGGTACTCATGCACTCATAAAAGAGTATTATAATTATAGCGCTACGCGCAGGCAAGAGGCAAGAGGCAAAAGGTAGATTAGTAATGGGTTTCATGATTTTAAAATGTCAAACACCTTAGCTTGTACTGCTATACCTGGACATAAATAAAAGTAAATAAGTTAACTTTTGTTAATAAGGCTGAAATCTTTACTATTTCTTACCTTCACAGTTAATATTAATTTTGTCCGACCACTTACATACAAATAATAGCACCTAAAACCTAAAAGCGAACTTACATTAGATTATGCTTAAATTAATTATTCCTATTCCTTATTATGTACCTGGTGGAGTAGAAAAGGTTATGCTGGCTCTGATTACTGAATTTAGTCAACAGTTAGAGCAGGTTATTATTGTTGCTTCTCCTAAAACTATTAACTATTTTCGGACTAAATTACCTGAGAATGATTCTCTTGTTTATGAATATTTTGGTTGGGCCGATGTTAATCATCTCAATAAGTTACGTCAAATTGGTTTAATTAATAGATTTATTAATCTAGCAGAAGCTCTTAATCTTACTAAATTATCACAATATTTAAACTCATTAACTGAAAAAATAAATTATGATAAAAAAATTATTTTTTTAAGTAATAAATATCAAGCTAATTACTGTTTATATCTACTTGCTAATAAAATGAGATGTCCAAATCTCAATATACCTTTAGCAATGGTCAGTTATGATTTATTCTGGCGTTGTGCTCCTTTAAAATATTCCAAAGAATATCAAAATATTTATGATAATTCTTTATTAAATTGGTTAAAAAAAGCTAATCATATTGTTACTATTTCAGCTAAAACTAAACAAGAGATTAATAAAAAATTTCCAGGCTTTACTGATAAAATAAGCCCTGTTCCTTTGGCTGGTTATAGTATTAGTGTTTGTGAGTCTATTCAACCAGAAAATATCTTTTATTTTCCTTCTTCTTTTAGTATTTATAAAGACCATTTAACCCTGATAAAAGCGGGATTACTTCTAGCAGAAAAACAACTCAATTTTCAAATACTCTTAACAGGAAAAGAAACGGATAAACTAGTAAAAGGAGATTTAGACTTATCCCAACAAAAAGAGTCTCAAGAATATCAACAATATTTAAGAGAATATGCCGAAATTTATCAAGAAAATCAAGAAGTTATCCAAAGATATTTTGTGGGGTTAGGATATGGGGAACTAGAGCAAGTAGAAAAAAGTTACGCAAAAAGCTTATGTGTAGTAATGCCTTCTATTTATGAAGGATTTGGGTTAGCTATTTCAGAAGCAGTCACTAGAGGATTACCAGTAATTGCCAGTGATTTAGATGTTTTTCATGAGCAAGTAGAATTATATCAATGTAGCGATCGCGTGGAATTTTTCCCTCCTGGTGATGCTGAGACTCTGGCTAAATTAATGGAAAAAATGCTACTTCACCCCCAACAGAGACTATCACAGTCAGAAATTGAACGACGTTTTAGTCATTGGACTTGGCGAGAAGTAGCACAAGAATATATAAATATCCTGGTCAAATTACCCCAGGATTAAACAGGATTAAGACGCAGCTTCCTGACGTTCTTTTGCTTCTTTGATTACAGTTTCTGCTACATTAGCAGGACAAGGAGCATAATGAGAAAATTCCATGGAAAACTGACCACGTCCTGAAGTCATAGTACGTAAATCACCGATATAACCGAACATTTCACTCAAAGGAGCATCAGCTTTAACGCGAACCCCCATAGGTGTTTTGTCTTGAGATTTAATTATACCACGACGACGGTTAAGGTCACCGATAACATCTCCCATGTGGTCATCAGGGGTAAAGACGTCCACCTTCATAATTGGTTCGAGGATTTGGGGAGCAGCTTTAGGGAAAGATTGACGATAACCTGCTTTAGCTGCGATTTCAAAAGCGATCGCCGAGGAGTCAACGGGGTGGAAAGCACCATCTGTGAGGGTTACCTTCATATCTACACAAGGATAACCCGCTAACATACCTTTAACGATACTGGTTTCAAAGCCTTTTTGCACAGCGGGCCAATATTCTCTAGGTACATTACCTCCTGTTACCTTAGATTCAAATTGGAAGCCACTACCAGGTTCTCCAGGTTCGAGTACGTAGTCAATCTTACCATATTGACCAGAACCCCCTGACTGTTTCTTATGGGTATAGCTATCTTCAATGCGTTTAGTGATAGATTCACGATAAGCTACTTGAGGTTTACCCACTTCTACATCTACACCATAGGTGCGTCGGAGAATATCCACTTTAATATCTAGATGCAGTTCACCCATACCCTTAATAATGGTTTCGCCGCTTTCTTCGTCGGTTTCCACGCGGAAAGAGGGGTCTTCTTGTACCATTTTACTAATAGCCATACCCATTTTCTCGTTACCACCCTTTTGCTTAGGTTTAATAGCTACAGAAATAACGGGGTCAGGGAAGACCATGGGTTCGAGGGTTGCGGGGTTTTTAGGATCAGCGATAGTGTGTCCTGTTTGAACATTTTTCATACCGACGATCGCGATGATATCACCTGCTTGAGCTGATTCGATTTCTTGGCGATCGTTAGCGTGCATTTCCACCATACGACCAACCCTTTCTGTTTTACCAGTAGCGGTATTGAGTACGTTATCGCCTTTATTAATTTTACCAGAATAAATACGCACAAAGGTTAGAGCACCAAAGCGATCGTCCATAATTTTGAAAGCTAAAGCGCGCAAGGGTTTTTCTGGATCTACATAAGCAACCCCACCTGTAGGATGTCCTTCTAAGTCCATTTCTAGTTGAGGGTTGACCTCAGCAGGAGCGGGGAGATAATCAACTACTCCATCGAGAACTAATTGTACACCTTTGTTTTTAAAGGATGAACCACAATAGGTAGGGAAGAAATGTAACTCTCGTGTACCTTTACGGATACATTGCTTGAGTTCTTCTATAGAGATTTCTTCTCCCTCGAGGTATTTTTCCATCATTTCGTCATCTTCTTCTACCGCCATTTCAACTAACATTTCGCGGTATTTTTCTACCTCATCTACCATATCTGCGGGGACATCTTTGATTTCGTATTTTTCTGGATCTCCCGAATCATCCCAAATCCAAGCTTTACGAGTAAGTAAGTCCACTACTCCACAGAATTGTTCTTCTACCCCGATAGGTAGTACCATTACTAATGGTTTTGCTCCTAGAACATCTTTAACTTGTTGAACTACTCTGTAAAAATCTGCACCGAGACGGTCTAATTTATTGACGTAAATAATCCGAGCTACTTTAGAATCATTAGCATAACGCCAGTTAGTTTCTGACTGGGGTTCAACTCCACCAGAACCACAAAAAACGCCGATTCCACCGTCGAGAACTTTTAGAGAACGATATACCTCGATTGTAAAGTCAACGTGACCGGGTGTATCGATGATGTTAAATTGATGATCTTTCCAATAACAGGTGGTTGCAGCTGATTGAATAGTGATCCCACGCTCTTGTTCTTGCTCCATGAAGTCTGTGGTTGCTGCACCTTCGTGTACTTCACCAATTTTGTGAATTTTTCCTGTTAATTTGAGGATTCTTTCTGTGGTGGTGGTTTTACCTGCGTCAACGTGAGCAAAAATACCGATGTTACGATAGAGTGAGAGGTCTTTCATGTTTGTGTATTCTGTGATTTAGTTGTTTTTTGAATAACTAGTGTAACTAAGGGTCATTATAATTAACTTAATACAGAGTTATTCGGTTTTTGTGCTGTTGCTACTAAATTGTCTCGCCAAAGAGGGCGTATAAATAAAGGGCTGCTTATTATTCTAGCTAATTTTGCTAACGTTGTTGCACCAGAAAAATCAAGCTGCTTGTGTTCAATTGTGATTGACTCAAATCCTGCTTTTTCTAGAGACCATTCCAAGTTTTCTTTGCTGTATTCTATAAAGTGTCCAATTCCTTGTCCTCTTTCTGGTTGAAAAAATGGACAAAATATTTCGATACCCAGTACCATTCTAACTAAGTTTCTAAACCTATAAAAATTGGGGGTTGTTAATAATAACCAACCGCCTGGTTTTAAATGTTTTTTCAGTTTTTTAAAAGTCCAATCCGGAGGTACAGTTAAGTGTTCTATTACTTCACACATAACTATTAAATCATATTGATTTTCTCCTGGTATATCATCGTGCAGTAAATCACATACACAAAAATCTATACCATTTTCTATGATTCCTGTTTCATATTTATCGTTAACATCTACAACTGTGCAGTTGAGATTGTACATTTCTTTCAATAATAGGCTAATCTGTCCACCACTAATTTCTAAAATATTACTAGATATTGGTAAATTTAATTTACTTAGAGCTTTGATTGTATTTAAATATCTAGATTTATAATTCAGATAATATGCATCTTGCTCAAAAAAGGTATTATTGATGATAACTTTTTCATAAGCTTTATTAAAATTGTCTTTTTGGAAATCAATGTTAATCAACGCATTAGTCATAGATAAGTACCCTATATTTGGCTGTTAGTCATGTTCACATTATCTACGTAAACAGAAAAATTAGCAATAGATTATAGTTATAATTAAGGAAAAAACTAGCCCAACCAACCCTGATGAGTGATAATCCCGGAACAAAGGTCAGAAATATTCTCCTCGCTACTACGGCGATCGCTTTAAGTGTAGCTATTTTTATCGGTAGTAGTGGTAATAATTCCAGTTCCCTAGAAGCTCAGGCTCAACAATCAGTAGATTTAGATATCGCTCTGACTGATGGTAAGCCTACTCTAGTGGAATTTTACGCTGATTGGTGCACTAGTTGTCAAACTATGGCCCCTGATTTAGCCATCTTAAAACAAAAATATGCTCAGTCTGTAGATTTTGTCATGTTAAACGTGGATAACCCCAAATGGTTACCAGAAGTGTTGCGTTATCGCGTTGATGGTATCCCTCATTTTATCTTCTTAGACGAGCAAGGAGAGGCGATCGCCCAAACTATTGGCGAACAACCTCTCACAGTTATGACAGAAAATTTAGACGCTTTGACAGCTAATTTACCCATACCCCATAGTTACTCTCTTGGTCAAACTTCTCAATTTAACCCACCAGTCAACAATAAAAAAACCATACCTGAAGATCCTCGCAGTCATGGAGTTTGACAAGTTGTCATCTTACTTAAAAGTTAAATCTAGTTAAAATCCCTGAGTAAAAAATCATTAACTGTAATAATCTTAATTGATTGAAAAGGATGTAAAATGAGTAAATCTTGATCGTCTGTAATGATTGATTCTGCTTGACCATTAACGGCTAATTCTCAATATTTATTATCTTTAGGCTCTCGAAAAATATCTGTCCTAAAGTCCATTTTTCAGATAAATATAATAAAAATTGTTTCCGTTCGTCAAGGCTAATCTAGTGCTCAAATTTGGGTCTAAATAAGACATTTTCTAGTTCTTGCCAAGTAGTAGGAGATACGATAATAATTCCTAATTGTTGAGCTTTTTTAAAAGCAATATTGGGTTTACTATTGGGCAATAAAACAGAACTAATAAGAATATTAGTATTTAGCTATTTTTTTCACTGTTTTAACAACCATTCCCAACAATCCCAACCCTAATAAACTAATCGCGGGATTAGACTCAGGTACTGAGGTTGTTTCTTGATCTGACTGAATACTAATAGCTAAATTGTTCAAAGAAATTCTCGTTTCTCCTTGACTATCTACTCCTGAGTATCCCTGAAAATTAGCTTCTTTAGTCATAAATACTTCAAAAGCGACAGGATTAGTTTCAAAACTTCTCCCTTGAGTGGTTACATCGCAACTTTCAGTTAAAGCTAAAGCTACATTAACAAATTCTCGGGGATTATCACGATTTCCCCCTTCTCCTGGTGTAGAACGATAACTGAAAATATCTTGAGATGGGGAAACAGTTTGACTAGGATCGCAAGCTAAAACGGTTTTACTAGGGAAGGAAGCGATATTACTCCTAAAATTATAAAAATCTCCCTCAGTTAAATAACTAAAAGATACTTCTTCAATACCAAAATAACCTCCCTCAGAGTTAACCACAGCATTAGACAGATTAAAGATATTAACTCCATTTTCTCCTAATACCTTAGCAGACTCATTAACTCCCCCAACATCTGTTACCAATAATCCAGTATTTTCATCAATTCCAATGGCTAAACCCATATTTGTAGCTGCTGCTAAACGGATTATTCTTCCTTGTCTTCCTCTCTCACTGAAATGAGTATCTAGAGTAGCATAGGGAAATAAACCTAACCCTCCTAGAGGATTATAGTAGAGTTCCCTAGATATTGGGGGAGTACCTACTAAAGCAATGGGAGACTCTAGAAGAGCTTGATAACTTTCTCCTTCAGTAATCATGGGAATTCCCGACTGTACAGCTGTTCCTGCACTCGTACCTGCTATGATAATATTGTCGTTGGTAAATTTATCTACCAAAGCATCATAAACTGGAGTAGTAGTGCGAGTCTGTGTAACTGCATCTTCATTAAAAAAGCATTCTGTAATTAAGGATTGATCTCCTCCTCCAAAGACAATGGCTGTTGATTCGCTTATCTGATTGATTACTGTAGAACTACTTTGATTTTTTAAACCAGCACAATTATCAATATGGAATTCTACCCATTCTACATTTGGTGTAACTCCTGGGTATCTTTGGTCATACAAATCCAAGAAATCATCTACCCAAAAACCCCCATTACGTTGAGCTGATTCTCCACTACCTGAAGCTGTAGTAAAAATTCTAATAATTGCATTCCTCTCACCTCCTCCTTTTTGTACAACTACATCATACATGCTTGTTCCATAAGGATCTCCTGTCGCGGGATATTCCCAAGCTCCTCCTACTAACAATAAATCACTAGCTCTGACTGGAGAAAATGTAAGTAGTCCCAAAGAAATGGTGGCTATACCTGTCATTAGTTGAGACAATCTTGAGTAATATTGCATAATTTTTAAATGGTTTATTGTCTCTGCTTAATATAAGGTTATTTCAGGCAAATCAAAGTATTAATTTTTACTTTTTATGTTGACCCATTACTGGTATGATTACTGCCACAAAAATTGTAGCCAAAATAGTTACAGGTTCTGGTACTGTAGTGGGTTCATCTAATAACTGTACCTCATCAAAAGTACTAAAAACTAGATCATTGCGACGATTTATAGCTGTGTTTAAACCAATATTATCAAAGGTCACTAAAGCCTGTCTATACCTACTAATATCAGGGAAATTATCTTGTTCTAAAAATGGCATTCTAGAGACTTCTACTTCAACAATATCACCACTAAAATAATAGGGTCTAAATTCAGCACCTAGCACTCTTTTAGGGGCAAAATATAATTCTACGGGTTCTCCTGCTGTTCCCTGAGAAGTTATATATCCTACTAAAGCGTGTTCATAACTATGATAGCCATTTTTCCAAGGGTATTGTTTCTGTTTAATTGGTTCTAATTCAGGATAGGTTAAAGTATTCCAGACCTCATAATGTTCCCTATCTACCATATTTTCAAACCACCAATTAATCGTAGAATTTAGATAAGTATCCATCAAGCTATCATCTTCTAAACTTAATGTACCCGCGGTTTGATTGAAGACAGCATATATCCACCAACTTTTCTCTAAATCGTTTACTCTTTCTCCCTCTTCGTTAAGATAGGGTGCGTTTGTCCATGTCCCCGATTCTTGATCATAAGCTTGTGCTAATAATCTAGGTATATTAGTCTCCCCAAACTCAATTAATTCTTGATTATCGGCTAATTTACCCGTTAAATAAATCATCCACATTGCCTTAATTGAGTTACCATAATTAGCATTACCTGGAGCTAAGGTTTGTTGTTCTGGTTCGTCTATTCTGTCCCAAAAAATATTATCTTCAGGACTATAAAATTCAGAAATGAGTATATTAGAGATACTAACTAATTGTCTGGTATATCTTCTTTGTTGTCTTTCGGGAGCAACAGAAGCTAATAGTAATAAATAGGAATTGAGTTGATCTAATGGGTCTTGAATTCTGGTGATTGATTCTGCTTCAACCTCATCGGGAAACATCTTAATTCTCTTATTATCAAAATCATAGTAATTATCAACAATATGATTATGCAATTGATTAATTTCTCTGAGAATTTGTTTATCTCCAGTTAAATAATAATAAAAAGTTAAACCCTGTATTGCGTAGGCTTGTTGCTGAGCATTACGTCTTAAGGGATCTATATTAGGATTATTGGTGATATGATAAGTACCGCCCTTTTCTCGATCTATTCCATTCTCTAACAACCAATCGACACCTGCTTTAGCTAAACTCAGAAATTCGGGATTTCCTGTTAACTGATAAGCTGCACCATAGGTGTAAATTTGACGAGAATGACTAACGATAACTTTATTGTTGACGTAATGATGAGAATTGACAACATTATACGGATAACATAAAAAGCTACTTGTGTCAACAACTTCTCCATTATCACAACGATAAGAAGGATAATTACCAATGGGATCTCCCCAAGCTGCGGGTTGATTCCACCAGGGGTTAAGGTCTTCTCTGACATGTTCTAACCAATCCTCCCCAGTAGGAGACTCTCTTTCGGTACTATAAACCCCTTGTTCGGTAACTAACAAGGAAAATATACTAGATAAAACTAGAGTAACAAATTTACTTTTACTGTTCATAATTAAATTATTAATTAATCATGATTAGTTTATCATAAAATCAAGCAAGATTTAAGTATCCAAGTGGAGAGTTAAATTAACGCTTATTTAGCACTACTTACATCATGATTTAGATTTCAGAGATTTTTTAAGCTGTTCAATTAAAGCTTGAGCTTCTTCTATCTTAGCTAACGCGTTTTGATGATAATCTTTTTGAGAATATTCAGATACAGGTAAATCGTGTTTTTTACGAATAAAATTAATCATAGCGAGGTCTTCTCCTTTGATATGATGGATTAACCATTCATTGAGAAAATGGAGCACTTCAGCATTAAGTAAAATATTACCTTCGGTGAATTCTTCGGCTAAATTAGAAACTTTATCAGTAAGTTCGTCGTGTTTACGTTTATGATCTTTATAGTAAGGATAACTATACTGGAGCATTAATTTTTCTTCAGTAGTAAAGTGATCAATAGTATATTTAATTAGTTCATCTAGAGTTTGTTTTAGGATCTGTTTCCCCTTTCCTTGCATCATAGCATCATGTAAGGTATTAACAATTTTAAAGAGATTTTGATGTTGTTCATCAACAAGAGAATTACCTGTACAATATTCTTCGTGCCAATATGCAATAGTCATGATGTTAATTATCTAAGGAAAATTGTGCAACTGATTTAAGTTTTAAAAAAAAATCAGAGGTTGATAAATCTGGTTGAAATTGCGGAATCGAGGTAACAGGTTTAAGTTTGTTGGGAGACTGATTAGTTGTTTTTTGAGTTATTTTTTTAACAATATTACGACAAATCAAAGACTCAAAATCATGATTAAACCTTAGGGTATAGTTACCTTTTCTGCTCCAAGAAGCTAAAATCTGTTCTATAGAAGCTATTTTGTAGCGTCCTAGATAGAGAGCTTCAAGTACAGCTAAGCGAATCCACTGAGGTGAGTATTGAGTTAACCAATTATTGATTAAAGTACTATAACTATCCTCTTTGGCTTCAAAACTATAATAAACTAATAAGGTTTCTATTTCATTAATAATGGCGGTTTGGTCTAGTGATTGTTCTGTCATTAATCATTGTCAAAATTGTCTAAATTTAAAGAATATAATAAGATGAATCAACCTAACCAAATTTAATTAAGCATGGTAGAAATTGCTGTTATAGATTATGATATGGGAAACTTACACTCTGCTTGCAAAGGTTTAGAAGAAGCAGGGGCTAAACCTCGAATAACCGATTCTAGCAGGGAAATAGCCAAAGCCGCGGGGGTAGTTTTACCAGGAGTAGGTGCATTTGATCCAGCGATGCAACAAATTCGTAAACACAATCTCGAAAAACCCATCAAAGAGGCGATCGCCAATGGCAAGCCCTTTTTAGGTATATGTCTGGGATTGCAGATACTCTTTGAAGCATCAGAGGAAGGAAAAGAAGAGGGTTTAGGAGTAATTCCAGGTAAAGTTAAAAGGTTTTACCCCGAGCCTAATTTAACCATACCGCAAATGGGGTGGAATCAGCTAGCGTTAACACAAATAGATTTAAATCTTTGGTTGGGATTACCCAAAAACCCCTACGTTTACTTTGTCCATTCTTATTATGTGCAGCCTGCGGATGATCAAGTAACCGCCGCCACCGTAACCCATGGTAGTCAAACCGTAACTGCAGCGATCGCTCTAGACAACCTACAAGCCCTACAATTTCACCCCGAGAAATCCTCAACCATTGGGTTACAGATTCTGAGTAACTTTGTTAAGAGAGTGAGCAAAAGATGAGAAAAGATGAGAATTTACGGGAATAGAGAATTAAAAACCTTACCAGGAAGAGAAACCAGACCAACTACAGCTAGAGTTAGAGAAGCGGTATTTAATATTTGGCAACACAAAATAGATAATTGTCGTTGGCTAGATATTTGCGCGGGAAATGGTGCGATGGGTGCAGAAGCTTTATCACGTGGTGCTCAATTAGTGGTAGGAATTGAACAATCAGGGCGTGCTTGTGGAGTAATTAAAGAAAATTGGACAAAAATAGCCCAAACTGGTCAATTATTCCGAATTATTAAAGGAGATGCGCGCAGTAAACTTAAAACTCTAACAGAGGAGAAATTTGAGTTAATTTATTTTGATCCTCCCTATGAGAGTGATTTATATCAACCAGTGTTAAACTTAGTCGCTAAATTAGACTTACTCACTCTAGGAGGAGAGATTGCTGTAGAGCATGATACCAGGAGGGGAGACAGTTTAGTTGTTACAGGGTTAAAACAGATTCGTAGCAAAAACTACGGTAACACTGGCTTAACATTTTATACCGTCCCCAGTAATAGCTCTTAAGAAATCAATTCTAGTTCCGTTTCGCGAAAATGAGCTTTAAATCTCGGTTGAAACTGAACTAAGAGGGGTAGATTAGCACTAATTGGTCTCCCTTCGTATTCAGTGATGATCTCAACTATTTCTCCCTCCATACCCTTAAGATCAAAAGGTTGTTTTCGATGTTCAGGATGATGATAAACAATAACTGATGTGACTACACGCACGCGATCGCCTATCTGCATAACTGTTTCTCTCTCTTGTTCCAATGTCACCATTTTGCCGATTTTTCAAGTCAACCTTATCATTTTGGCATAAAATCGTACTGTGAACTTAGAAGATGCTATCTAAAAAACTATCTTCTAGGTCATAACCAAAAATTTGGGCAAA
Source organism: Gloeocapsa sp. DLM2.Bin57 (assembly GCA_007693955.1). Taxonomy (NCBI): domain Bacteria; kingdom Bacillati; phylum Cyanobacteriota; class Cyanophyceae; order Chroococcidiopsidales; family Chroococcidiopsidaceae; genus Gloeocapsa; species Gloeocapsa sp. DLM2.Bin57. The sequence goes on along the minus strand of RECR01000113.1, from coordinate 2,840 downwards.
AGATTTAAGACGAGACTTAGGGTTAATTTGCTGTTTTTTGAGCCAATCGGCGAGAATAAAGCTTTTTTGGGTAATAAATATCGCTAAAGCTTCGGGGTTGTATTGAATTCCTTCAGTGCGATTAAATTCATGGGGAACTAACATCGCCACGTAACGGGGAAGTTCTCCGGATTTCCAATCTAAACAAAAAGGTAACCAAGGGTAACAGCTATCTAAACGAATAAACCAGAGTCTAACTTCAGGGATTTCTGAAACTTCCCGAGGATCACTTTCTTCTCTAGGGTAGTCAATCACAAAATTTAACTGTTGTTCAACTGAAGCGATCGCCCCTTGTGCTAATAATGGTTCAATCTTGTCTGTGACTGGAGATAGATCTAAATTTTGCAGTTGTTGAGTATTAATGGTTATAGAAATAGTCATCTGTTTTGTTTCCCCCTTGAGTAAGGGGGTAAGAGATTTACTGTTGTTTAATTTGGGTCAATTTTTCCTGGTCTAAACGACGTTTTTTAGCGTAGAGTTGAATAGAAGCCGCCATAGCGATAACCAAAGCAACTATTAACCAGGTAGTCGCGTCTAGAGGTAAAGAATTTTTAAAGACAGCTAACAGGACAATAACTACTAATAATACAGTAGGGGCTTCATTAAGAGCGCGGAATTGTTGACCACTCCACTGACATTCACCCTTAGCTAATTTCCTCATGATTCTACCACAGTAGAAATGATAAATTAATAGTAGAGCCACAAAAGTCAATTTAATATGTAGCCAACCAGACTTCATAATTTCAGGCTCTACAGAAATTAAACCAATAGCCATAGCTACTGTAACAATCATTCCTGGAGTGGTGATGATATTATACAGACGCTTTTCCATTAGTTCATATTGAGTTTTTAAGATACTTTGGGCGGGTTCAGGTTGTGTTGCAGCTTCAGCATGATAGACAAACAAACGCACTAGATAAAATAAACCCGCAAACCAAACCACCACACCGATTAAGTGAAATGCTTTAAACCAATAATATGACATAGTGTTTATTGACGATTATCTTCTCTCCAGTCCATTTTACACGAGACAAAAAAAATACTTCTTGTTTATCACCTCAATCAGTACCTATGTACTATTAATCAAGAAGCAACGATGAAAGATGATACATAAAGCATTAAAATACTACATTACTCTCTAAAGATATAATAAAGGTGTGAGCAATTATTGAGATTTTTTAGGATGGAACATGGGTTACTGTTAATCTTACTAGGGTTACTTAGTTATTATATTGTGCATAACAGCGCCAAAAAATACCAAACTACAACTCCTGTGTGGCTATTATGGTTAGTAACTATGATACCTGCTTTAGTTTGGACAGGTTGGCTATTAATTTTTGGCAACGATAAACCTCTACCTACCTGGTTAGTAATTGCACCTTTTTTCGTTTCCCCCCTACTTTACGGTTGGTTAGTACAATTAGGACGTGTTAAACCCCAAGTAAAAACTAAACCCCAACCTCCACAAGAAACTCAACCAGTTGCTTTAGAGAGTGAATCTCCACCCCAAGAAACAACAATTAAACCTATTTCCCCCAAGGAAGAAACGGCTTTACGCAACTGTTTTCCCTGGGGAGTTTATTATTTACAAAATATCGATTATCGTCCTCAAGCGATTCTCTGTCGAGGTAAGCTAAAAACTCTACCAGAAGAAGCTTATCAAACGATTAAATATAACGTTGAGAAAGTGTTCGGCGATCGCTTTTTACTTTTATTTCAAGAGAGTCTCTCGGGACAGCCATTTTTTGCCTTAGTTCCGAACGTTTGGGCGCAAAAACAAGATAAAAGTAGCGAATCTCTAGATAATCCTTCACTAGCTTTGGGTTTACTGTTTATAACTCTATTTACCACTACAGTTATTGGCGTAGAATTTAGTGGGATAAGTCCAGCGGAATTTCAAAATAACCCCTCATTACTATTAAGAGGGTTACCCTATAGTCTTAGTCTAATCGCAATCTTAGGTGTTCACGAACTGAGTCATTATTTTACAGCTACTTATTACAAAATCAAGGTAACTTTACCCTATTTTATCCCTATTCCCTTTTTCTTGGGGACTGTAGGAGCTTTTATACGTATGCAAACACCTGCACCCCATCGTAAAGCTTTGTTTGATACAGCGATATCAGGACCAATTGGTGGTTTTTTAGTTACTGTACCCCTCTTACTTTGGGGATTAACTCAGTCTGAGACGATTGATACAGCAACAGCGATGAATTTACGAGAAAATTCTGACTCTTTAGAATTCTTTACTACCTTAGACCCTCGTTTTTCCCTATTAATGTCTTTTCTTGCTAAAATAGCTCTAGGAAATCAGTTACAATCTGGAGTCTATCTCAATTTACATCCAGTAGCGATCGCAGGTTTAATTGGTTTATTAGTCACAGCTTTTAATCTTATTCCTGTAGGACAATTAGATGGTGGTCAAATCATCCACGCGATGTTAGGACAAAATCAAGGTATAGTAGTGGGACAAATAACGCGATTATTGATGTTCATCCTAGCTATAGTACAACCACCTTTAATTCAACCAATCTTTCTGATTTGGGGGATTATGTTATTATTAATGCCAGTTACTAGTCACCCTGCCCTTAACGATGTAACGGAATTAGATAATAAAAGAGATATCATGGGTTTACTATCTTTATTATTGTTATTACTAATTCTGCTTCCTTTACCTAAAGGGTTAGGTTTCTAAAAGTGCTTAAAAAAATCCCCCGAGTCAAGGGGGATTCTGAAAACAAATTTATTATACTTGTTCAAAGATTTGAATATCTCTAAATTGACCGTTCGCAGTAGGATTA